>JASJFV010000108.1:0-12634 GCA_033791885.1 Gammaproteobacteria bacterium
TCCCAACCAGGATCCCAACGATGTCCAGAGCATTCGCACACTCTTTACCCCGGGGACCTCACTGCAACTTGAAGATGAAATTGTGATAAAGGGTCCCAACCATGTATTCAGTTGCTACACAGCAATATAGTGATACAGGGAAGCATCTGCTTAAGCCGCCATCCCGTACGAGCCCCTACGTATGCAGGTAAGTCTGAAATACAGGCGTTAAACCTAAATAAATCAGTTGAATCGTAACGAGAGCGATTAAGGTGTTGAATATACAATACTTTATCGGTTATTTTGGGCGAAAGCGTATCACCCATACGGTGAGTTCAAAATGTCCGAGAAAGTCTTGTAGATTCAGTGCATTGGGCGTTCGCAGTAGGTTCAACTGATTTTTTTAGGTTGAAAATCGAATTCGCCGGTTTTGCCCCTGTGCGGGAATAACCGGCACCTGTTTGAGACGATTTTTCTTAAGGTTTGTTTACTAAGGGCGGAAGCCAAGGAGATGACGAAATTGGCGTACTTCAACATCATCAAATGTGCGCAACAGGATCAGCACAGCAAAATAAGCGGGAATGATGAGAATAAAATGCCATAATTCCGGCTGCCAGGTGAAGATTGATATAGAAGCTCCCAGAAGCACGCCTGCCAGGACTGGCCGCCACAGCAGTGATATCAGTCCAATTTCTCCATATGTGCGCTTCAGAAAGTTATAGCCGAAAACGAATATCAAAAACTCACTCGCCACTGTTGCACCTGCCGCTCCTAGCAACCCGTATCTGGGGATCAGCACCAGATTCGCAATGATGTTAAACAACAGTCCGATCAAAGACATCCTTGCGAGAGTACTCTGCTGGTCGATTGAAATCAGGACCGCATGCAGTACAAAATGAAGAAAAGAGAACAGGAATCCAATCAATAATATTCTCAGTCCGGCTGCTGCCGGTTGGTAATTTGCCCCATATAAAAATACAACCAGGTCATCTGCAACAATCAAGCCGCAACCAATAACCACTACAGATATTATGAAAGCGAACTTGAAAATCCGTCGCATCAAATTACGATGCTCGGCCCTGTCAGAGACAAACAATCTGGAAAGTTGCGGTGAAACTGCCTGACAAATTATCATTGGAAATATGAGCAGGGCTTCGAACAACTTGTATCCAGCACTGTACCAACCCACCTGCAAGTCACTGGAAAGCATTCCCAGGAGGATGGTATCGACATACCAGTAGAGCTCTATGGTTACAGCATAGATGCCTATGGGTAATGCCTTACGCTGAATATCCCGGAGAAACCCAAAATCAAATCTGAGCCTGGATGCAATCACCCGGCTGGCAAGCAAGTAATAGCCGAAAGCCAGGTCGACTATCTTGACAGACAGAAAAACAACTGCAAATACAAGCACTCCGGCTCCGAAGTGCAGAGCAAGCATGCCACAGATAAACAGGAGCGCATTGTGCGCAATTTGGGCGAGGGCATATAACTTATAACGCTCGAAAGCCTGCATAAGTCCCTGCGCAAACAATTTATATGTTCTGACCAGTGCGGACAATCCCAGTAAATACGCAAGAATTCGGGTCGTGACATCACTACGTAACAAATTTGCCGTCACCACGATCAAGGTAAACACGGCTACGGATAACAGCATTTTCCATACAAGCACATTGCCCAGATATTTGCCCGCTACCCCCGGATCACGTGCAACTGCGCGCTTGGTAAACTCACTCAGACCAATATCCGTCGCCAATGCGAACACTGATCCAAGGGCCAGGGCAAAATTAAACCTGCCAAAGTCCTCGACGCCCAGTGCCCGACCAGCATATATCAACAGCACAAGCAGAAGGACACTGCTGAGGTTTGCGAGCGTGGTAAATATAATATTTCTGGAAAGGTTGACTTTGATTGTCATGGGGATTCTGATTCGCCTATATGGATCCTGCATTCTGCGACAGGCACATCTCAATCAGAGCACTCCATACTCACCGTCACGGCCCTATCGTAGTACAGTCCGCCAGCTTTACCTTGCACAGTATGACTAATTGGTTTAAGCCTATTCCCCATCGATTGGTGAGACTTATTGGCTCTATGGCGGTTACGTCATTAAGCAGTCAATTGAAGACTGAACAGGGCGCACATGCGTGCCTCTGTCTCTGCCAGATACCAGCCATCGATTTGTGTTATGCGGCCATGCCAGAAATCATCACGGATTTGCCTGCCAATAGAAGTTGCTTCGGCCCTGGGGCCCTGTAAATCGTCCCGCGCCAGATATTGGGTATCCGTACCGCTGATTTTTTGTGTGAGCATCCTGATACTTCCTTCTTCTGGATTTTGACGCAGGTATTCGTCACCTATGAGGCGCGCACTTTCCGGGTGCTGCAGGAGTCGGGACAGACCGTCAGAGAGAGGCGAGGTAGTTTTATTTCCTTTCATCAGGAGTTGGCCAGCAAGCGAATAACCCGTTGCAAGTGTAGCCAAACCCGTGATTTTTACAAGAAACGCCCGTCGAGTGGTATGCATGTTGTATTACCCCGTTCTCAGTACTTGCTTTAAATGATCTGCAAGGCGTATGGAAAGCGCCACAATGGTGAGGGTCGGACTCGAGCAACCGCTGGTAGGGAAGACAGAGCTCCCTGAAACAAACAGGTTGCTGACCCCGTGAACCTGGCAGTTGGCATCAACGACACCTTTTTTAGGGTCCTGACTCATCCGGGTTGTTCCCATCTGGTGCCACGCGCCACGCACTCCCGGAGGCCACCCGCTGTTACCGTCATCCGGAATCTCCCTGACCCGGCCTAGTCCGGCCCCGCCAACTGCCTGTGCAATCATGGCGTTCATGCGACGCAGTGTTTTTCTTTCCATGTCACCAAAGCGCCAGTCGAGCTTAACCTTCTGCAGGCCGAGACGGTCACGTTCAGTGTCAAGGGTGACCCGGCTATTGAAGTCCGGTGCGTGCTCCATCTGATAAACAATATAATACTCGCGTTGAACATCCCCGGAACGGAATACTCTTCGATATGTGTGTAAAGTCAGGTCATCAAGGTCTGCGGATATTCGCCTGACATGCTCACCTATGTCGTCTATAGACATGTTTGCGCGCAATGCCATCATTGATGAGACAAGTCCGGGGGCGACTGCCTTGACTCCGGACCTGAGAGAACTTGGGAACAGGGCGCCATATATATTGAGTATCTCCTCGCGCTGCTGTGCTTTGGCTGATGGGACAAGGGCACCATGCCTTTCACTGGCGTCTCCCTGAACGTAAAGCTGCATGGGCTGCACCTGTGATGGCAGGTACACTGCACCTGTGATACTCAGGTGCTCCATGAAGAAACGACCTACAAGGTCATGATTGTTGCCGAGGCCGCCGGAATACGTTTGATTGGAATTGAGCAGCAGGCGTACGTTCTCAACACCACCTGTTGCCAGTATGTATACCCTGGATTTTACGCGGAAACGCTTGCCGTCAAGCGTTCCAACTGTGACCTGGCTGACTTTGGAAGTATTCGGGTCTGTTTCAAATGTCAACGCATTGGAAAACAGGTAGGTATGGATGTTGTCGGCGTTTTTTATTTCATCCCGATATGCCTGTCCAAAATTGACCGGGCTTTCCCGATAAAGTGTCGTCAGGATTGAGTCGCCTTTCAGGGGCAGACCGGGAGCATTGCTGTCCTTGTTCTCAGCAAGGCTGTACGAGTAAGTCCCGAGTTGGCAGGTGCCGTGCGCCCGCCGGTAAAACGGGGTGAGATCGGCCAGTTCCAGGGGCCATCCACTGTAGGGAACCCAGCTGCGTACCCCGAAGTCGATAGCATCCAGAGGTCTGCTGACGCCGGACCAGATGTTGGTAGTGCCACCGAAGTAGCGCAGCCTCAGGACATCCAGGTCATAGTATGGGTACCCGATATTTTTTCCGTTGTAGAGCGATTGAGTTTCCTCATCAAACTCCAGACCTCCCGACTCGAGGAGGCAGACATTGAAAGAACTGCCAATGAACTCTCGTGCTAGAGTAATACCGGCAGCACCAGCGCCGATAATACAGATATCAGCTTCGATTACTGCCTTGTCTTCAATTTTCCGACCGTCTATGAACATGCAGACCCCTTATTCCTGATTGCTTTAATCGCGCATTCCATTATGAGATGTGTGCGCGGCGCGCCAATGAGAAGTGCCGTCCAATACCAGCTCCGATGGAGGCGATGGCAATAACCGCAAGACCCTCACCGATGGCGAGCCATTCCGCATCCTGGTGTAACAGGGATGATACGAATACCGCGATGAAATACAGCCAAAAACCGCTGCTCGCCAATATACCCCAGCGCCAGAGACCGACTGGCCACAGGAACGCAAACATGAGGCCAAGCAATACCGTTATCAGGGCAGCCAGGACGTAGGAGTATGGAGTGTTTATTTTCAGTACCAGCGCAGCGGAAAAAAACAGGACAAAGCTGAGGATAGATAAAATCACCACAATGATATAAGAATAAGGGGAAGGACGTGCCATTTTATTTCTCATTTAAATACACTGCACCCTGATCTATCCACAGTTTGATGGTTTCTATTTGCTCAGGACCTGGAGATACATTTCTATGTTTCATCTGTATCACCGGGGCTGCACTGCCGGAGGCCAGAAGGTACAGCGGGCTGGATTCAGCAGAGCCCGGGTTGATCATGAGCCCATGTTTTGTCCCCTTCATCATTTTTTCATAAGACCCGGCATCAAAACCGCTTACAATCGCCCCCATGTTTCCAGCGCTATGACATTCAACACAGTGCTGCGCCATAATGGGCGCTATATCGTCTTTATAGGTTAGCACGGGTTCCTTGGTGCTACAAGCCGCTGCAGCAAGTGCCAATAAAACAGCCAGTAAGATACCCGTGGGTGTAGTCCATGCCATATGCTAGTAGCCCTGAATTGCCCTGACGCCGTTAATATATTTAGAATGCCGGCTCACGCGTAGTGGCATCCCCTGTAAAACGCTAGAGGCAAAATCACGATCCTCTCGGTTAAATTTGAATTCTATGACCAGTGAATCTGGCAGGTTTGCGCGGTGGTCATAGTTAGGGTATGACTTGAATCGCTGATCCCAGACAGCCTGCTGCGTATCAACGGTTGCACGTATTCGTCCATCAGCCGACAGAAAATAAAGCCGGTGGTAGCGATTTATGAGTATTGGAAAAGGATTTGCATCAAACCAGACCCTGCCCTCCTGTGACAGGTGTTCGCGCAAATTATGACGAATGTCCCGCCAGCTTGCACCCTGGGTGCCGACAGGGTCGGGAACCTTATAATGTAATTTCCAGCCAAAATAATTACGCTTGCGTTTGACTTCCAATACGCCAGTATCCGGCTCGATGGAGTCACCATACCATCTATAGCGAACTTTAGTACGGGCGCTGACACCCATGAGATTCTCTGTAAATGCCGAATAGCAATGCGTATCAAAATATACATTGTTTACCAGACGTGGGGGGAATGCCGAGCTGAATCCAGCAGGATGCGTAGCCAGCCAACTTAACAGTTTTTGGTACTCAACCGCATAGGAGACAAACTTGATTTCAAGCCTGGCATTTTCTGGTACTTGCATGACCATTATTGCAGGCCCTTCTTCATTACGGTGCTATAAAGTTCGGCTACATCAACATCTTCTGTGGGTACCGGCGCTCCATCGATTGTTATTACACTGTTCTTTTGTGCACGCGCCTGTACGCGCACACCCTCAAAGGCAAGATCCTGCGCCGCAATCTGTCCGGGCCCATATTCAGGCTTTTTTATGTAGGCCATAAGGCCGGCAGTTCGGACATTTTTGATAGTAGATTCGGAGAGTTTGAGACTCGAACCATCCTTGCTGGCGGCGCCAGTGCCGACGCCCTCAATAAACAGGTGACTGGCTGTCATATTGCTACCTTCACCGACCGACAGGGCCTTGTCGTCCACATCTTCGAAGCGGGTGCCGGTAATTTTCACGGTGCTGCCACTTATATCAACTGCATCACCTCCTCCGGCTTTTCCAATATGCTGAAAAACCCCTCCCACTATCTCGCCTTCCGTGAAGTCAGCATCAAATCCATCGGACGCAGTGTCGAGTATTCGTATATCCTTGAGGAAAAATTTAGCGCTTACAATATTGAGGGCGTCTTCACCCCGGTTCCCCTCAAAGGTAGTGTGACCAATGTCAACATTGCTCTGGTAGAAAGTGGTGCCACCGGTTAGCTTCCAGGGCGGCAGATCTATTCCCGTGGTATTCCGGATGGTGGCATACGAAATGTGTGAGTCATTGCCGGCATTCAGTACCGCGATGCCCTGCCATGTACCGGGATTTCCCTCTATGGGTATTCCCTCGAGAATTACCGGTTTCTCCGCGGTCCCGTCTATGCGGAGTGAGTCGTTGACAACCATACCGCTTGCAGCATCAAATTGCAGGGTAGTACCCGCTGGCACGATCAGCGAGTAACCCCCTGGTATGATTAAAGAACCATTAACCTGCCAGCGGCCTTCTGTTACATACAGATGCACTTCATTGTCCTCAAGAAAAAGAAATGGGTGCCTGGAAAGCTGTTCACTTAACGTTGATTTTGGTATCGGATGCTGCAGCAAAGGTGCATGGTATGGCTGGGCGACTGTCGTATAGTCCTGCTTTTGTCCCAGGATATTTGCCTGAATCTGCAGAGAATACGAGTCGGATGTGGCTAGTGGTTGGTAATAGATGCGTCGAAAATCCGGCAACGCCAGAGGCATCGTGGGTAGCAGATGCATTGGCAAATCTGTGGTTGAAATCGCCCTGAATTCTACCGGTGGAGTGTTAGTCGCTTTGGGCACCCATTGTACAGAATTAATTTCCACCTCATGAGGAACAGCATTAGCCACTTCCAGATAAGATCCCTTGTCGTCTGTAATAATGTAAGCCTGTATCAGCCTGGGATACTGTTTAAAGCGCGCCGCTGGCACAACAACGGCTTCCTCTGAGATCGTGGCGAGCACATGCCTGGCCCGGGCCTCCAGATCATCGTAATCGACATGCTGAAGCAGGAAAAATTCACTTTGTAATATTGGCAGATATCTACGTTCACTTGCCTTCAGCATGTCGAGAAGGCTGCCATCCAGGATCTCCGCGGCAAGCTGCTTGATAGCAGCTTTGTAGGCGGAGTATATCTCCGGGTCCTTGAGCAGTGCGGCAACGATGGGTCGATTATGTATTTTTTCCGTGCCAATGGCCGCCTGGCTCTGCGGGCTGGCGTCGAAACCGATGGGTTCCAGCTTCAATGTTATAGGGTTCAGGTAATACCGTTGATTATGCCAAATAAGGGCGTGATGAGCTCCCCACAGTTCCTCTACAGCCAGGAAACGCCCCATAAGTTCCACATCAAATACATCCGATGCGGGTAGCTTGCCCTCGACAAAAGACCTCAGAAGTCCTGTGGCTGTAGCATAAAGGCTGGATAATGTCGTTGATTTTGCGATGCGAGATGACCCAAAGGCATCGATCTGCGCATTGCGGAAACTGTTAAATGCACTGTTTTCATCTTTATAGGGGCCGGCTATCGCTGCCCAAAACTGGGACTCATCAAAGCGAATGATGACACTCTCTCGCCTGCCGTTTGCTTCCAGCAGTTCCTTGCTGGAGTGTTCTTCCACCGCCATGATCCCTATACTATCTCCGTTTAGCACAACGTCCACGAAAAAGTAGCGTGGTGCGATCACACCCATGTGCCGCAAGGTTTCGTTAACCAGTACTTCCCCCTGGTATCCTCTCGTCCTGGGATGCTGAATAGAAAACCGCCGCATTCCAAATAACTGTTTTTTGCCCTTGACGTGTATACGGAAAGACCATTTATTGCCTTCAAGGTGATCCGTCCAGTCTCCCTTTAGCCTTAGTTTGACCTTGATATTCTTATCGTCATACCTTATTGAAGCGGGAACAAAATCAGAATCTCCCTGTAATAAAATCCCCTTTTTCATAGCCCGATATCTCTGCTGATTCAGCTTTCCCATGTGCTTGAACTTGACGTCGATCACCATCTTGGGGATGTCTACTGGTCGCAGTAGATTCACCGGCGCCATCATTACAGCTTCTTTTCGCCCAATATCCTTGAGGAAAACCCCGTAACCATGATCCGATGCCCACTTCATGACAACCTCGCGAGGACTCGGACTCAGATAATTGATGGTAACCACATAGCTAACAATGGTCGTTAATGCGACCATGATCAGTATTCTAAGCACACTCCAGGCAGACTTTTCTTTATCGACGGCCGCTACAGACCGGCGTGTGCTGACTTTTACTTTCATGACTGACTTTTAAAGACTTGGCAACTGATTTTGATCGAGGAAAGTTATACCAATGGCAGGAAATTCGCGTCTCAGCTCATCAGCAAGCGCGGATAAATTATCAGTACTGGCGACATCGAGAAAATAGGTTAATTCGATCAGCTTTTCGCGTACATCGAATCTTCTCAAATCACTGCCAACCGCATGACGTGAAACAATTGTACTGAGCTGCTCCAGATACCCCTCCGGGTTCTCATCCGCTGCAAGCTGCCAATCCACAGATAAATACAGATTCTTGTTTCCGAATGTCTGTCGCTTTCGGCTCAGGAGGGCCATTACAGCCATTATTACCAGACCGGCCACAACTGTAGGAACCGTCTGGTTTGCGCCGAGCCCCAGACCCATGGCAATGGCAATAAACAGGTAGGCCAGCTCCTCCGGCTCCTTGATCGGAGTACGGAAGCGTACGATTGAGAGCGCGCCAACCAGACCCAGGGAAAGCGCCAGGGAAGACTTTACGACTGTAATGATAAGTATCGTTGTCAGCAATATAAACGGAAAGACCTGTGCGAATTCTTCACGATTTGACAGCGTAGATCCATACCGGGCAAAGTGCCAGCGAAGTATGACCGCGAGTACTACTCCAACACCGATATTAGTCAGGAGTAACATCAAGTCCAGGGGACTATGGGTACCAGGCATGAGGAGTTCTTGAGGCATTACTGTTCCTTATTTCTAATATTAAATTTTGCTATGGCATTTATAGCCCACTAGCACGATGACAATTTTCTTAAAAAAGAATTTTAGCACTTCTTAACAATATAACCAGTTTAAAACCATTATCATTACCTTAATCCACACATTAAGAGAGTCGTCAGCGCCTGATCCGTTCCTGAATAACGAATTTTCTTTATGGCACAGAGAGGTAATACCCCGTATCAGAAACTGGCTGAGGCTGCATAACCTCTACTTCTGGACAGCATTATTAATGGCGGGTTACCGTGGCAACCTCAGGGTTTCAGGTCCGGCGACGGTAGCGCCTCCATAGAATAACCAGGATGATTCCTGTCATTAGACAGGCTACACCGAAGGCCCCGGCAACGAATAGCAGGCGCCGATATGAACCAATTTGACGCAGGACTCGATTCTCAAACGGTACGGGGCTGGTCTGCTTAACTTTTTCCCAGAACCCTGGCGATGCAGCGGGTGAATTCCAGGCTCCGACGACAATAGTATCTATCCTGACCTTATCGCCCTCGACACGCACATGCTGAATGCTGTCGAGCTGATTCTGAATCGACCATTCGTCAAGAACGCCGAATGGAGATGTCTCTAATCCTGCACGTCGCCGATCGGCTTCCCAATTCCCCCCTAACAAGTTACGATTGAAGTGAATATCTCTTGGGCCCAAAGTGCAGCTCATGATATAGTGAATACCATCTTGATTGTGATAAAGATACTTATTTTCAGTTGGGGTACCCGAAAAAACGGCCCTTACTTTCCCTCCCTTAAGCATGGGATGGACGTCTCGCCACCAAAAACCGTCGCTATCCGACCAGGGTCTCACATGGTGCATGAACATGAAAAGGTGCTGGTACTCATCCTGCTTTTCGATCTCGCTACGAATAAAATTCATCTGAGACTCGTCGAATGGCTTGCCCCTACCGTCCCACCAGGGCGGCTCGTTCCCGGTACTCCTGGCGCTCTGTTGATCAACACCTACGGTATCGAGGAGAATGAATCGACTCCCCTTAAATGAGAAGGCGTAGGGAGGTTTCTTGTAATGCTCAAGAAATATATCCCTGGTAGGAATGCTGTGGATGTCGTGGTTTCCGGGAGTCACATATACGGGAATCTCGAGGCGGCTCACGCCAGCATCGAATCTCTGCCAATCGCTGCGAATAACGTCGAGCTCTTCGGGGCGGGGTGCTCGCCGTTGCCCACCCCCCGCAACAACATCGCCTGTCACAATTAAAAAGTCTACTTGCAGTTGCTCTATTCGTTCGAGTATCTCCTCGAAATGCAAGGGTGGCTTGCCGTCAGAGGATCCTCGCGGGTGACCCCAAACAACAAATGAGAAAGGCTCACGTTTTTCTATCACATTTTCAATGGAACCTGTATCTATTGTGTCAGCAGCATATACCTCAGTAGTCATTAGCAATATAAAAGCAAGTACCAGGAGATTGAATAATGAGGGGATACAAAGCAAAAAACTGACCCAATCCTTGCAACGAAATTCCATCATGTGCCTCCTGATTTTAAAGTAGAAGTATAAACACCCTTTCTAAACCAAGTCAAACCAAAGAATCCTAAAGATAAGCCCCTTTCCCACTATCAGCAGGATTTATTTTAGAATCTCCATCAGTCAGGCGTTCATTCTGTAACTTATGATCCTAATAGCCTTCTCAAGAAGCAAGCTGATAAGAGGTTTTCTTCCTAAGCCTGGAAGTGAAAATAAATACTCATCATTCATTCGCTTGATATAGTAAGGGTCATCACCTGTATGATTAATCGTACAGCCCTCGATAAATCCCCAGTGGCAACATGTAAATCCGCAGTGTTTTGCAACTTTTACTGCAAAGTCGCTGCCTTTGAACCATGGAAAACAGAGGTGCTTGACAGGCTTGTTTAATTTTTTCTCAATAATGGCCTTAGATTGTGATAAGTCACTACACTGCTCGTCGAACCGCTCGTCATTGGTTTGAAAGTAACCCTCAACTTCGCCTTCTTTTATTTTTTTAGTGACAATGTTTGTTAATTCTTTGTTCCAGTCGTAGTGTCTAAAAAAAACACTGGCACCTATTTTTTGTATATGATCATGGCAGGCACTACCAAGTTCTGGGTTGGGCATAAATCTTGTTTTTGATGCATAAGATGCTTCATGCTTATAGACCGGCTGGCCTAAACAGTTTTCACCAATGCTCCATTCAGTTGCCTCACCGTCATCTAAGGTGAATATGGGATTAAAGTCGCTGTAAAGGAAGGATGGATAAAGGCCCGGGTTAATAAAGTCAATGATCTCATTTGAAACAAAAATAGAGTTATGAAACATCGAGTGAGAGTGGAATTCGAAGACACCCATATCACTCATGGCTTTTATTTCTTTCCAGTTGCACAAAGGGGTTTCCTTATCACGTAGCTTGATTTTTTCCATGGAGCAGCCTCCTTTCCACACATCGTGCAGTGTGGGACCTAATGAGTCACCTTCTTCTACTACACCAGCAATTATAAATGCAATGCCATTAAAACCATATTTCTGCATTAGTGGGCTGGCAGTAGCCCACAAGGAGCCCCAGCAATCATCAAAGGTCAAAGCGATTGACTTATCGCTAGCTATTCTGGTGCCGGATATGCATTCTTCCAGTTCGTTAGCAGTAAGTGTGCAATAATTGTTAAGCGCAAGAAATTGTAATTGTTTTTCAAAATATTTCGGCTCCATACAGTGAAAGGTAAAAACAGGGATTATAGTTTTGTCGAATTCAGGTGTGTTGCGGTAAATAAAAGATGGGTAGGAACCAGTTAAGAGAGCGGTGAAATCATCTTTGTTTTTCCGAATTGTTTTGTAAATGGTTTGTTTGAGTTTACTTATAGCCACAGGGCAGGTATTTCCAGGTTGTTTTTTGTAATGCCAATGAGGAGTTCATTTTGGTGCGACCAATGTTAGATAGATAGAAGCAGCTCTTTATTGGGATATAATAATCATTATTCTGTGTTGTTTAGCCATCGTCTAGTTTTTCAAAGATTTCAACCATAGCCACCGCCGCTCGATACAGCCTTGTTGTGCACTACTGGGTGCTCGTAGTCTGCCTTGCCGACTGCCTTCTTGAAACTGTCCAATCATATTCCCCTGATCTTGATTTGTAGTTTTTTACATCAGGGGCATTTATCCAGCACAGGGAGAAGATCAGTGTACCAAACGGGTGCCATTTTTGCATATCCGCCTGCATTTGGATGAACTAAATCACCCAGATCAGCTGGATAGGACAGTGCCGTCTCCATGTCGACAATAATGATGTCATCAGTTGCACGAGCTGATGCCATTATGCCCAGAGCAATATTATAAGCAGTAACGTCTGGATTCTGCGGATCCTGATCTACTATTTTCGCGAGTATAACGGTTACTGGATTACCATTAGCGCTGTTCTCCCATAAATCGATTTCATCGAGAATGGATGCAGCGTCAATCTCAGTAAAACCCGGTACGGGTCCGTCATTAGTGCCAATATGCAATAGAATTATGTCGGTCGGATTATCATCTAACCATGCACGTATGCCGTCAGTAGGGAAACCAGTCTTACCAAAGGCTATCTCAAGCGTAGTCCAGCCACCATGGCCCTCATTATCAGGGTCATCGAGAACGGACGCACCCGTTAATGCATCACT
>JASJFV010000109.1:0-6575 GCA_033791885.1 Gammaproteobacteria bacterium
AGGCAGGGTAATAACTGCAAAGTAATTCCATAACCCTGTAACAGGCCCTTTCTGTGTAATTATTTATTTACAATAATAGTTGGATAGCCAGCCAGGATTAGACCGTTTTTATCTCACCTTTATTTCTGCAAATTTGTTTAACTGGTCTTAGTCGTCGACATGGTCACACAAAGGCACGGCTGCGCCACAGAGATTTTGAACAGGCTCAACTTCAAGATCAAATGTCTGTCGATAGCCTGGCAATGGATAGAATAAGGAATAAAAAGTGTTCCATTCCCTGTTCTTTGGCGTTATTTCCATAGTGTAGCCGTATATAAGAACAATCATCGGTAGACCTGAGAAAGAACAGAACATGAGCGTCATGCGAGTGGACTGCAGTAGCTGTGCAGATGTTTCGTTTCCGCTGCAAGTAACGTTCAGCCAGATAATTCGCCTATGATTGATAACTTGTAACGAATCCAGCCTTTTTGGGGAGAGGTTCACCCTGCCCTGTCCAGCAGCTGTTACAACAAAGAATAAATGTTGCTGCACAATCAAAACTTCCTATTTGCCGGAAACGCATAAATATGTTTTTTGACATGAAATTATTAATTTTACAGAAAGCAGGTTTTACAGATTCAATAGCCTTTCATAAGGTAAATAGACAATGTTTAATATAGCCAGCGCCAATAGCGTATACAGTGTGATTTTCATACCGGTCACCCGTCCTGAGTGCTTTTTATTTAATACACCGCGTGCGTATATCAGTCTGCCCGACACTAACAGGATGCCTGCAAGGTGGACCAGCCAGATGCTGGCATGATTTAATTCCAGAATTAGCAGCATTATCAACGCCAGTGGAACATATTCGACAGTGTTTGAATGAGCCGTCCTGGCTATTATGAGGTGTTTATTATTACCGTCACCGTAGCGTATGCGGTGTTTACGTCTGTTTTTTATCACGTTGATGGAGAGCCAGACTACCAGGAAAGTTAGCAATGATGCGTAGAGGGCAGTGATCATATCGTTAACCTTTTTATAATATCGATTTTCAGCGAAGTGATGTGTTCAGTCCTTCTTCTGCCAGGCCCTGACAGTGAGAGGCCACTTAACCGACATTTGTGCCGTCTTTGCACATAGCCTAATTAGTTCATCCTGGATAATATCCACGGGATTCTGGTTGTTTTTTTCAATGTAGGCGTTGACCGCAGACCAGGTCGATAAATATGAAATGAGTTGTGCCTGTGTCCATTCCACCGACATGTGGAATGCTGGTGTTGATAACTCTTTCAGTGGAAAGTTAATAGACTTGTAACCGCTTTCAACATGTAATCGTTCAGCGGGCCAGTACGGTTTAAGAATATTGCCGTATAAGTGTCTGATTTGTCGGTCTATATCTGGATTTATGCTGAGTAAATTATAGGACCAGATAGCAATGATGCCCGACGGCTTTAATGTGCGTTCAACCTCTGAAGAAAAAGCATCAAAGTCAAACCAGTGCATGGCCTGTGCAACGGTGATCAGATCAACACTGTTGCTCTTGATTGCAGCGTTTTCAGCCTCTGCAACATAATAATGTACCTTTTTATGTTTCCGTGCATTGTTGATCTGTGCTTTGCTGGCGTCTGTTGCAAGAACCGTATTAAAGCTTTCTGCTAGCCTGATAGCTGATTGGCCAGAACCTGTAGCACAGTCCCAGGCCAGGTCGTGTTCCTTTGTTATAGAGGTTAAAAATGAAAAGAGAGAATCAGGATAGCCGGGACGATGCCTCGAGTATGCGGCAGAATCATGTGAAAAATGATCTTTAAACGAGGCATTGTTAGCAGCGATTTTGGTTTGTGATGTCAATGCCGGGCCCTGTTCAGATTAGGAATGATGACTGAAATCAATTTTGCTCAGATTAACACACTCGCCTGAATTTCGAAGTTCAATGCGTGGACTCAGTGGATTTAGATGTGTGAATAGAATAAATCTCCGCTGCTGATATCACAAGCCAGGCTGATAAATGAAAAAATTTCTGATGGTTTTACTGCTGGTATTTCAGGACATGATGATGAAACCGATAGACATAAAAAACCCCGTCGAAAGACGGGGTCGTATTGTTGGACAGTATATATTTAATCAGTGTTTTAGTAATACTGCACTGGAATCATCTTCAATCATATCGGGGAGTTCATGGGCAACGCCTTTGTGGCAATCAATACAGGTTTCGCCGTTAGCAAAGCCTTTTACGTGGTTGTCTACAGCACGGCGGCCCTGTGAAGGATAATCCATGTCATCGTAGTTATGGCAGTTGCGGCATTCGCGTGAATCATTAGCTTTCATCCGATCCCATTCATGCCGTGCTAGTTCAAGGCGTTTGGCCTCGAACTTCTCACGTGTATTAATGGTGCCCAGTGCCTTATGATAAAGCTCGTTAGAAGCCTGTATCTTGCGTTGGATTTTGTAGACCCATTCTTTTGGTACGTGGCAGTCCGGACAGGTCGCGCGGACGCCGGTTCTGTTGGCATAGTGAATAGTGTCCTGGTACTCAACATAGACGTTATCGCGCATCTCGTGGCATGAAATACAAAATTCTTCTGTATTGGTTAATTCCAGGGTCCAGTTAAACGCACCCCAGAAAACTATGCCGATGATAAAGCCGATGATCAGCACCGAAAGTGAAATTTTCTTCTTAGACATGCTGTATCTCCCAATAAAATAGTCGCAGCAATTCTTGAAACATCAATGACGCATTGAATCCACAGGTTCAAATTCATTTTCTACCAGTGGAGGAGCCTTGACTTGAGGTACATGACACTGGGTACAGAAATAACGCAGTGCAGATACATTGGACATTACAGCGCCATCGCGGTTTTCAAAGTGTGTCTGGCTGATCTTGGTCGCACCCCTGGCTTTGTAATTTGTCCAACTATGGCAGCTCAGGCACTTGTTGTGCTTGATAGTGATGCGATACTCAGCAATCTTATGCGGGATAAGGGGTGGCTGCTGTAGATAATCCCTTTGCATTGGCGCTTCGTCTTTCTGGTATTGCTTTAGCGTAGGTGCGACTGAATCTTCTTCAAGTGTGAGTTCCCCGCGCAGTGATTGCACATGCTCAGCGACTGCATAAGGGCTGAGCCCGAATATACCGGCGGATATCGCCATACTCATAAAAATAATTTTCTTCATGACAGAACCTCATGCTTGTTAGTGACACTAGTGGTCTGGGTATTGTTAAATCTCAAATCAAATTTAAAAACGTTTTCAGCGCAGACGTCGATGCAACGACCGCAGTTGGTGCATTGACTGGACAGTATTATTGGTCCAGTCCCTGTTGGTAATTCTTTTAGTGCGGGATTGATAACCAGGTGCTCAGGGCAAATGACAAAACAATCCATGCAATCATTGCAATTTTCTCTATGGGCAGCAGATACTCGTAACAGGCTGGTATGACCGAGCAGGCTGTAAAAGGCGCCGACCGGGCACAGGCTGCCGCACCACGCGCGCTTACTGACGAGCAGATCAAGTAAGAATATTGCCAGGATAAGTCCCCAGCCCATGCCCATTCCAAAAACTAGCCCACGAAATAGTATAGAAACGGGGTTGACCAGTTCCCAGGCAATGGTGCCGCTGAGCAGTGCGAGGAGAAATGTTGAACCGAGTAGCCAGAATCGCGCATTTCTGGAGAATGTTGCACCGCCTTTAAGGCCCAGTTTAATTCTCAGCCAGGCTGCAGTATCCGTCACAATGTTGACTGGGCAGATCCATGAACAATAGGCCCGGCCGCCAACCAGGATATAGAACACGGCCACAATGATCGCACCTATAATGGCTGTTTCAAGCGGTCGTTGACCGGCCAGAACGGATTGTATTAGAACATACGGATCGGTCAGTGGGAGTACGTCAAGCGCCAGGCTGGATGCCAGATTGCCTTTGATAATCCATATCCCTGCCAGTGGCCCGAGCAGGAACAGGATAAGAATACCAACCTGGGATATTCTTCGTAATATTAGCCACTTATGAGCGCCAAACCAGCCTTTAACGGCGATGGCATCTGCACCCGGGTGTAATTTACCGGCAGCCATTACAATCCTTCCTTATGGCCATTCAGGACATCAAGGGGGTTATCAGAAAACGGTACATTACCGGGTTCAGCAGGAATTAGGCCTTCACCCTCATAATCGTAACGAGTGCCCTGCGGCAGGTTATAACGGTGCTTATCATCTGTGCCGATTAATGATTCACCGGCTTTTTTCTTCTCATCCCAGCCGAGTCGATAATGATCCTGCATTTGCCCCTTGGCGAGGTTTACAGGCATTACCTTAATAGCGGATTCTTCGAGGATACAGGCCTGTTCGCATTTTCCACAACCTGTGCAGGCATCCGAGTGCACTACCGGAATAAACAGGGCATGTTTGCCGCTGCGCTTATTGTGCCGCATATCAAGACCTATGGCTTCACCACGGATCGGGCAAATATTAAAACAGACCTCGCAGCGCAGCCCCTGGAAAGCAATACAGGCCTCCTGGTCTATAACAACGGCCAGGCCCATGCGCGCATCGTCGATATTATCCATGCCATGATCGAGTGCACCGGTTGGGCAGGCCTTGATACAGGGAATATCCTGACACATTTCACATGGGATTTTTCGGGCAGTAAAGAAAGGCGTGCCAAGTGCCACGTCATCACCTGCTGTTGCAAGGCTCAAAGTGTCGTAAGGACAATCTCTGACGCAGAGTCCACAGCGGATACAGGCACCAAGAAACGCATCCTCATCAAGGGCACCGGGCGGCCGAATAGCATCTGCGGGTAATGCACGGGACTGGTGAGTGTAGAGACCCAGCATCAACGTAGCCACACCGACACCCGCAGCTGTTCTGGCGGTTTCGGTGAGGAATTTTCTGCGTTTAGCGGAGAAAGTCATTTATGATTCTCAACAAGGGTAGCCTTGTCTGAACGCCTTTATCCTATGCCTTCACACACTAACAATCTTGACTGCGCACTTTTTATAATCCGTTTCCTTGGAAAGCGGGTCAGTAGCGTCAAGCGTTAGTTTGTTAACCAGTCGGCTGGCGTCAAACCATGGAATGAAGACCAGGCCTATTGGGGTTTTATTGCGTCCGCGAGTTTCAACACGCGCCGTAATTTCACCGCGACGGCTAACTGCCTTGACCTCCATGCCACGCTTAAGGCCACGCTTCTTGGCATCATCCGGGTGCATGAAAATAACGGCATCAGGGAAAGCGCGATAGAGCTCAGGTACGCGACGGGTCATAGAACCGGAATGCCAGTGTTCAAGCACACGTCCTGTGCACAGCCATAGATCGAATTCTTTATCCGGGCTTTCTGCAGGCGGCTCATAAGGTGCCGTGATGATATTGGCGCGGCCGTCTTTCTTGCCATAGAATCTGACGCCTTCACCCGCCTTAACGTAGGGATCATAGCCTTCGCGGTAGCGCCAGAGAGTTTCTTTACCGTCAATAACCGGCCAGCGCAGTCCGCGTGTATTATGATAAGCCTCGAATTCAGCCTGTTCATGACCAATCTTTGGTCCTTCCTGCTGGAAGCGACGGTATTCTTCAAATAAACCCTTCTGCAGGTAATATCCGAAGTATTCCATCTCATCGTTATCATACTCATTGCCACGATTGTCTGTGACCTGTTGTTTCGGGAATTTGTCAACCTGTCCGTTGGCATATAGCACGTCATACAGTGTCTTGCCGCGGTACTCCGGCATGCTGCTGATCAGTTCTTCAGTCCAGGCATCCTCTACCTTGAAATACTTCGAAAATTCAACCAATTGCCAGACATCTGAGCGTGATTCACCTGGAGACTTGATCTGTTGGCGCCAGAACTGGGTACGCCTCTCGGCATTACCGTATGCGCCTTCCTTTTCTATCCACATGGATGTTGGCAGGATCAGGTCAGCTGCCTGTGCAGAGACTGTCGGGTACGGGTCAGAGACGACAACAAAAGCCTCCGGGTTACGCCAGCCCGGGTATGTCTCTTCATTCATATTCGGAGCAGCCTGCATATTGTTGTTGCACTGCACCCAGTAGCAGTTCAGCTTGCCGTCTTTGAGCATGCGGCTCTGCAATACAGCGTGATAGCCTTTCTTGCCGGGAATGGTACCTTCAGGCAGTTTCCAGATCTTTTCAGCCAGGTCACGATGGGGTTTCTTCATGATCACGTAGTCAGCCGGCAGACGGTGAGCAAAGGTGCCTACCTCGCGTGCGGTACCACAGGCAGATGGCTGCCCTGTCAGAGAAAACGGGCTGTTACCGGGCTCAGAGATTTTACCCATCAGCAGGTGAACATTGTACATAAGGCCGTTCACCCAGACGCCACGCGTATGCTGGTTGAATCCCATGGTCCAGAAAGATGAAACCTTGATGTTCGGGTCGGCATACAGCTTGGCCAGACGTTCCAGCTGTACAGCTGGAACACCGGAAATTTCAACGGCTTTTTCGAGGGTGTATGGCTTAACATACTCGACGTATTCTTCCCAGGTGATTTTACTAAGGTTTCCTGTGCCCGGGTTTTTTGCCGCCTTTTCCAACGGGTGTTCTGGTCTCAGGCCATAACCAATATCGGTAGGTGTTTTGGTGAAATTG
>JASJFV010000110.1:0-4696 GCA_033791885.1 Gammaproteobacteria bacterium
CCAGAGCTAAAGCTAAATTAACGTACTGCCAGTTTTAGAACAAACTGCCAGTAATTTTTTTGCGTATTCTGCAGCGATAGCATTGTCTAGTCTGCCGCAAAACAGTAGAAACGGCCATTTCCACCGGTCTTCGCCAATGCCTCAACACTGCAGCCGCGTGAGCCATGGGCCGAGGTCCAGGACAGGTTTCCGCCGCCATGACGATCATGGTGACCTACCTGTGCAGATCCAGCATCGCTGCTAGTCCAGTTATTACAGGTGTGGTCCTTATCATCGGGGAAATACGCAGTACCGTCATCCATGCTGCCGGTCAAAATATCGTGCTGGTTGGGCTTGTCGAGCCGGCCATTCACAAGCTCACCCTTTTCGTTCAAGGCAGTATCTTTATCGATAGTCCGGTTGTACAGGTGCAAGTCAGTGATATCCTCTGCAATCAGCACACCCTTAGCGTTATACCATGGACCTTTACCAATCCTGTCACGCGCGCTGATTCCACGTTTACCGGCTTCCTCTGTACTAAGGTAGGCTCGCCATTGGCGTTTTCCAGCATCCGCCGCAGCAGCCAGTTTCTGACAATGGGCATCAGCGCCCTGCAGTCCACCAAGGTCACCGCCCTTGCCTGAGCCGGCACTGGTAACAAAGAAACTCATTGAGTTTTCCTCTGCATGGACGGGTATAAAACTTAATAGGCCGATAATACTGAGCAGGCTTGCGACTTGTTTGTGCTTCATAATCTCTCCTGAGACGGGATAGTTTGTTGACGAAATTTTGCATCTCTGACTTTACGTATTCAATCTGTTATTTTCAACAACACGTTTGATAATTATTGCAGACACTGCATGTGTTGATTGATTTAGAAATTGTCATACCATATTTGCACAACCCGGCTTGCTGTCGACAGCATTTACCTGCCACTATTGCCCGCAAGAGGAGTCGATGGCACCAAGGAACTTCAGGGTATTAATATGATCTTATAAATGCTGCTATTGATGCTTCTATCAATCAGCTTAAGGAGAAAGCGGAGATGAAAAAATTTACCTGGTGGTTCTTGGTGACGTTCCTCACTGCCTCTAACGCATTTGCAGGAGAAGCGCCCTGGGGCAGTGCAGGTGTTATTGAAACGGAGTACAAACCACAGAAGGTGGTCTATGATGTGGCAGTGAGTAGTGTTGAAAAAATGACCAGCGTGCTCGACAGGGCTAGCTACCTGAGCAAAATCACCGGTGCCGATCCCTTTGATTCATCCATAGTACTGGTTCTGCACGGCGGCGAAATAGACTTCTTTGCGATAAAGCATTATCAAAAACACAAGGAGCTAATGCAGCGTGCACAAAGCCTGGTAGAGAGTGAAGTGCTGAAAATCAGAATGTGTCGCATTGCCGCCCAGGGACACGGCTATGAACCTGAAGACATTCATGGTTTTGTAAAGATGGTGCCGATGGGCGATGCTGAAATTATCCGCCTGCAAAACGAAGAGAACCACGCCTATATGCGTTAGTCACAGAAAGCACCACAACTAACCTGCTGTGCTGAAAGCTTTGATTTCAACACGGACTCGATCAATCTATTCCACCAGCTGATCTGCAATCAACCGAATCTCCAGCAACTGCTGCCATTGATCTGAGCTCTGGATCTTTAATGCGATAGTGTCACTTTCTAGCGTTCTCTCACCACATGCTCAAGTCAGCAAGCAGACCAGGCTTAACTCAGTCGTGCAGAGGCATCTGCAACACTATTCTCATTGTTATGTGCGGCATTGAATACTTGTTCTAATGCTGCCAACTCTTATAGATAAAGTCAGGCACAGCAACAATATAGCTCAGCACCGCCACGATATAACAGGGCTTTAAATGACACTGTAAAATCCCTGAATAACCTTCCCTGCGCAGCAACAGCAAATGAACGAAGTCTGCACAGGGCCTCTACCTGTTAAGTAGACCGACTTAATCAGATTATTCGATCTTACCTGTTTCCATACGTTGCTTGTAAATGCCTTCCAATTTATACAGGTCCTGTTGCAATTCAAAGAAGCCATGCCAATGGGCATAATCCGCTGCCCCCATCATGGCACCCTGGCGTGCTCGGCGACCTTCATGGTGCCACAGGTGGTAGTAAACGATCTGGAATTCATCGGTCCAGGCATTCTCCTTCAACAGTTTTTTCTCTTTCAGCTCATTAAGCATTTTTGTGGCGGGTTGGTAGTAGCCAATGTTGTAAAGCATCACTGCCTTGTCGCCCTGGGCAAAGAAGTTGTTGGTATGGGTCGGGCTATGGCAGTTGCCACAAACCTTCTTCATTTTTTCGCGCCCGGCAGGACCATCACCTAACAGGGGGCTGAGGACATCATCAGAACCTCGTACTTTCGACTCTTTAGCCCAAAGATTCCAGTACAGGCGTTCACTGACATTATGAGTTACCGATAAATCGCCAATACCACTCATATGGCAAGTCGCACAGGTTGGCCCGCGATAGTCACCCGGCTCCCAGGCATCGGGAGCGGTTCCCCACTTCCAGTTACCACCATCGGTATTGTAAAGATGCCCGTGTTTGGAATTATTGAAGATTTCGATATTAGGATGATCTGGGCCAAGGTGGCAGGAAGCACAGGCTGCCGGCTTTCTTGCTTCCGCAATATCGAAACGGTGACGACTATGACAGGCCGTACAGCTTCCCGTACTGCCATCAGGATAAAGATTGCCCATACCGTTATTCGGCCAGGTTTCTTTAGTCGGACGCTTGTTGTCGTCCAGTTTTATCTCAGTACCGTGGCACTGCATGCAACCCGTCTCATTGGGTGCATCTTTCAAATCTGGCAAATTGCGCCCTTCGTGGACCTGCACCAATGCATGCAAATTATCCTTGGGAATAATCTGATGATACGCACGGAAATGCCCACTGTTATCAAACTGTTTTTTTGCATCAACATGACAGCGACCACATACATCCGGAGACACCAGCGCGGACATGTAGACCTTGCTATCATTAAGATTCAGATGCTGGCTGGCCATCGGTGAATCTGCCGCGACCTGGTGGCAGTCAATACAACTTACCCCCACATGGGCGTGGCGACTCTCTTTCCAGTCGGCAACCTGGCCCGGAGAAGTATTTTGGTGACAACTAATACATTTTTTGCCCTCTTCGCTCAGGCCCCTGTCAATTTGCAGTGTTTTTACATCTGCCAGGCTCCCGGGGCTGGTTTCAGCCATTAAGGTAAAGGGAAATAGCAGCAAACCAAGTAATAAAATACGAAGATAGAAAGTATTCATTGTGTTACTCCATCAGGTTTTTTCCAGCCAAAATGTTCCAGGTGATGACCGAGCTTATCGTGCCCAACATGCTTGTGACATTCAACGCAGGGAGGGCTATCGGATTGTTGAAAATACTTACGGTGTGGCAAAAAGGCTTTCGAGTTGCCTTCGGTTCGGCTCTGCAGATATTTGTGGCAACTCAGGCAACCGGAATCATAAACATAGTTACTACGCTTTTCACGATGACCATGCCAGTCAATATCATAAGGGTCTTTTATTATTTCCATGGTCGGGTCAACCACGCCATGAATGGCCTTGACCCATATATAATGAATCGCATTGTCATGGGGAATATGGCAGTCACTACAACTGGCACGCCAGCCCGTCGGGTTATTGCCGCCGTGTAAGGAGGCCCGATAGGAACTGCCTATAGGCAGGTGTGAGTGGCAGGAACTGCAAAACTCATCATCACTGGTGTAGTGGATTGTCGTATCAACAACAACCCAGGATATCACCATGGCTATACCCACTCCGGCGAGCCCAAGAACTAGCCATAAAACGCGCGAGCGAGTTAGCTTCATTATATTGGATATCCCATATCTTCTGGCCGTCAGCTAGTAAAACCCAATCCCTGCAATCATATGCGCCGGCGTTGTAGATCACTCTGCCAACTGCAAGCACTGCAGAGGACAATACAACAAGACCAGCTCACCCCACAAAACTATGTTTATATGGGCATAACAATTATTAATAGCTTTTTCCCTGAAAGTCCACTCTTTTTTCCCATTCCCGCAGCCAATTCATGGTTTTCAGGCCAATCAACCCCTGTTGCATTGGCGCGATGCCGCAACATTGAGATGAATTGAAAGGGAATGCTTGCTTGAGTCAGCCGTACAGGCTGAATTGCGGGCCTGTCAGCAGCTGATCTATACGGGTTCTAATCTCTGGCCAGCTGCTAGAGTGCTTTACAACCAGTCAGAGAAAGCAAAGCCAATGCCGAATACATCCGAGCTACTGTCATACTCTATCAGGCTCTCCCCGTAGCCGTGAAAATACTGTGCATAGAGACGGATGTTGCCCCAGGTCAGACGGCTCCAGGTCAGTTCAAAGGCCTTCTTTCTTCCCATAGCAGATAAGGTTTGCTTACCCGTTTTATAGGCGACTTTTATCTCACCATAGCCAAGGTAGTCGGTAATATCAGGGTTATTATCTTTATCTTCATCTTCCTTGATACGGTACCAGGGCTTCAGGCTAAGACCGAGCCCGCCTCTCTCGAAAACAAAGTTCGCATAAATACGGTTCCAGCTGCGTGACAGTGGCTCGCTGCGTCCATTCGACTGGTGCACGATGCCGAATCCATTGAGGCGGTTTTTTAATCCAAAGATTTCCCAGTCGTTGTTGAAGGTCATGAACAGCTCGGGTTCATGATTGGTTTCGCGGAAAGGAGC
>JASJFV010000111.1:0-4873 GCA_033791885.1 Gammaproteobacteria bacterium
GCTCTCACCTCTCTATTTTTTTAATAATTATGATATTTAATTCTACTCCTGAACTTCTGTTAAACAAACTGGTTTGCGCGAATATAAAATATTCTGGCTGACAGCAAATACCACGCAGAGTTGTGACTGCTCTTCAGTTAACGCTTTGTCACCCCCCTGCATATCAATTATTATTAATGTGGCATTAAATTTTTCATTGATAAGCGTTGGCTGAGTAAGCTTACACAACCATTATTACGTCACTGATTACAATTACCTGGGCGGCGCGAAGGTAAAGATCTGTTAATTACTGCTTTAACTTTTCCTGCAGTCTACTTTCATCCCAGCAGACGTTAAATATTGCTGAGTAGCCCTGGCTTCAGGCTAAGGCTGGTTCTTCGTTGAGAAACAGCCGTATGTCAAACTATACGATGAACATGGCCTCGATTAAGATAGCGTACAAAAACCTTCTCTAACTCGACCAGGAATAACACCGTTGAAGCCACCAGGATGATCATTAGCCAGATCTTGAAACTTATAGCTGTGGTGCCAAAAAGTGCCTGCATCGGCTTAAGGTAGGTAAAGCCAAGCTGGAAGATAATCAGGATACCAATTGCAAACAACACATACCGGTTGCCCGTTAAGCCTGCCCAGTTAAATACCGAAGCCGTGATATAACGGGAATTGAATAAATAAAATATCTCGAACATCACCAGAGTATTTACCGCTACTGTACGTGCATGTTCAATACTGGCACCCTGCTTCATTTCCCACAGGAATAGACCTATTGTGCCACTCATCAGTATGAGTGAAACAACGACTACTCGCCAGATGAGAAGTGCGGAAAGTAATGGTTCTCGGGCATCTCGAGGCGGGCGCTGCATAATATTTTTTTCCGGCGGTTCAAACCCCAGCACCAGCGCCAATGTCACCGTCGTTACCATATTTACCCAGAGTATCTGTACCGGTGTTAGCGGTAGATACTGAAAACCAAATAATATTGCTGCAATGATAATCAGTGACTCACCACCACTACTCGGTAGAATAAAAAGAATCGATTTCTTCAAGTTATCGTAGACAGTGCGGCCCTCTTCAACAGCATGAGTGATTGAGGCGAAGTTGTCATCGGCAAGAACCATTTTCGCTGCCTCTTTAGCTGCCTCAGTTCCATTGACCCCCATGGCCATACCAATGTCGGCACGTTTCAGCGCCGGTGCATCATTTACACCATCACCTGTCATAGCTACGATCAATCCCTGTTCCTGTAACAGCTTCACCAGCCGGAGTTTATGTTCAGGGTTTACACGCGCATACACATCAATTTCAAGCACACTCTTACGCAGGTCATCTTCGGACATTAATTCAAGCTCCTGTCCGGTGATTACATCATCAGGGTTGACAAGATTCAGCTGGCGAGCGATTGAACATGCTGTAGAACCGTGGTCGCCAGTTATCATTTTTACCCTGATGCCTGCTCCAACACAGGTTTTTACCGCCGCGATTGCTTCTTCCCGAGGCGGGTCGATAAAACCGAATACCCCCAGCATTATCAGGTCACTATCGATATCACTGAACTTCAGGTCCTGCTGCTGATGGCTGACCGGTTTGACAGCAATAGCTAACACCCGTTGACCTTGCTGAGCGATTTCTTCAATTCTGTTTAACCAGTAAACTTTATCTACGGGCCTGTCTCCATCAGTAAGCCGCTGCCGTGAACACATCTCCAACACACGCTCAGGAGCTCCTTTGAGATAAATAAAAGCATCACCGCTGTGGTCATGATGAAGCGTGGCCATAAAGCGGTGTTCTGACTCAAAAGGAATAAGGTCATTTCTCGGATACTGCTTCGCTTCGACTTCAATATCCAGTCCAGCCTTTACACCGGCCACCAGTAATGCGCCTTCCATAGGGTCACCATTGACAACCCATTTGTGGTTTATTCTCTCAAGTGATGCATCATTGCAAAGCACGGCAGCCCGAATACCATCCAGTAACAGTGGCCTTTCATCCGCAACTACCTCTCTGCCGAGCAATGTAATAGCACCATGTGAATCGTATCCAGTGCCCCCAAGTTCATACGTGTTAACCGCAGTTGCTATGGTCCGAACAGTCATCTCATTACGTGTAAGAGTACCGGTCTTATCCGAGCATATCACGCTAACTGCACCCAGGGTCTCAACCGCAGGCAGCTTGCGTATGATGGCATTTCGCTTCGCCATTCGCTGTACGCCGATTGCCAGGGTAATAGTCATAATTGCGGGCAAACCTTCAGGTATTGCGGCCACCACCAGGCTAACTGCAGCAAGAAACATGTCGGTGACGGCGTAATCTCGTACTAGTGAGCCAAAAACGATGGTCAGTACAGCAATCAGCAGGATCGCCAGCGTAAGCCAACGACTGAATTGAGTCATTTGGCGTAACAAGGGTGTAGTGACTGACTCAACTTCCGAAACCAGCGTACTAATTCGACCTATTTCTGTCTCGGTTCCCGTTGCCATTACTACGCCTGCACCCTGACCATGCGTAACCAGGGTTCCTGAATAGGACATACAGGATCGATCACCGAGCACACTCTCCTGTTCGACTGGATCAGTGTATTTTTCTACAGCCATCGATTCGCCGGTCAGGACTGATTCCTGAATTTGAAGGCCCTTGACACGAAATAATCGCAAATCTGCTGGTACTTTGTCGCCTGGCTGCAGCAGCACAATATCGCCAGGAACCAGTTCTTCAGCCTGGATTGTCAATTGCCGGCCGCCACGCATAACCATAGCAAGTGGAGAGAGCATTTTGCTGATCGCCCTCAAGGCATCCTCGGCTTTACCTTCCTGTACAAAGCCGATCACTGCATTGAGAAAAACCACAGCTAATATCACGCCGGTATCTACCCATTGGTGCAACGTCGCAGTAACCATACTGGCAGCCAGCAAGACATAGATCAGTACATTATGAAACTGGTAAAGAAACCTCAGCAATGGCCCACGTGATGTTGTCTCAGGCAGGCGGTTCCGACCATGAAAAGAAAGCCTGTCAGCCACCTGCTCTGTTGTCAGCCCTTCAGTGGTAGTTTTAAGAGATTCAAAAATATTTTTTACATTTATGGCATGCCAGGATTCTGTGGTTGCAGCCCTCCCATCTGCCTGGTCGCCATGCTGCACATCAAATTTTAGCGACCGCCGTATTATCAATGCCCCTGCAACAACTGCCAGGAGTAAGATAATAACGACCGTCAACCATTCTGCATGTGCTATGTCATCTCTCCAGGAAAAATCTTCATTGATTTAATCTCTGTATATTAAAAGGCTCCACGTCCGCTCTTCTTTCATAGCTTGTTAATATCGCCGCAGTAGTCTTTACATATCGATTTCACGATAATAATTCTATCAGGCAATCAGCATGTAGTTTTCTAATACTTATAATCAAATCTTGATCAAGAGGCAAACTCACCCCTGTTCTACAACTTAACAGCTGCCATACGATTAAAATATAGCAATATAAAAAGTGTTTCAGTTGGTTTTCAGCGTGAGAAATAAGACAGCATCTCTCGCTGAAGGAGAGAGTTCCAGAACAATCGTATTTTTTAATTACTGCTGTCTGAGGCCTCATCGGCAGGTACAGCTGCTGTGAGTGAATCTAAGCTTGAGAATATCTTTTGCAGGCGAATACAGACTAACGACTGGCCAAAGATTCAGTAAACAAAGGGCGTTCTGTCGCCAGTTTGCTCACAGCTTGCGCTATCAGAAGGCTAGCCAGTAATAAGGGTGCCGACACCCTCATCAGAAAAGATTTCAAGCAACAGAGCATGCTCCACTCTGCCATCAATAATATGGGCAGACCGCACTCCGGATTTTACCGCATCCAGTGCGCAGTCAACTTTTGGCAGCATTCCGCCATGTATGGAACCTGACTTTACCATTTGATCAACTTCAGCCGCACTGAGCCCTGTCATAACATCACCATTGTCATCAAGCACTCCGGCTGTGTTCGTCATTAATACCAGTTTTTCAGCCATTAATGTGCGGGCAAGCGTTCCAGCAACGATATCTGCATTGATATTGTACGTTTGGCCTGCATTATCGACACCGATTGGGGCGATGACGGGAATAAACTCACCGGATTCAAGCAACCTGACAATTTCCGGATCAACACTTTCAACTTCACCGACGTGGCCTATATCAATAATCTCAGGAGCATCAAGCAGAGGATCATCAGTATTTTTCAGCACCATTTTTCGTGCACGAATAAGGCCACCATCTTTACCAGACAAGCCAACGGCCTTGCCTCCGTGCCGGTTGACAAGGTTCACAATGTCCTTGTTGACCAGGCCGCCAAGAACCATCTCAACAACATCCATGGTCTCTCGATCGGTCACTCTCATACCTTTGACGAACTGGCTTTCTTTACCAATTTTGTCCAGCAGCTGATTAATCTGCGGGCCGCCGCCATGAACAATTACCGGATTGATGCCGACCAGTTTCATCAGCACAATATCCCGCGCAAAACCTTCTTTCAGACTTTCATCTACCATGGCATTGCCACCGTATTTCACCACGATGGTCTTCTTTTTAAAGCGCCTGAGATACGGCAGGGCTTCAGCAAGTATACTGGCTCTCTGTTGGGCTGATATCTCCGAAGTTGGCATGAATAATTCCTGCTAAATGATTTGTATCTGTGGATTGTATTCGAGTTCCCTGTTTCATGCACAGTCTATATGCAGAACCGCCCATACGGAATATGGAGGCAAAAAAATAGCTGCCGGGTGGCAGCTAAAAAGGGGTGATTTTGCTATGTCGACTAAAACAGGCAGCTTTTGCCGTGTATAAAGTAACTAGTTGACAGATATTTCTATTTTCTTAGGCTTAACTTCTTCCAACTTGGGAAGCTCAAGCTCAAG
>JASJFV010000112.1:0-3681 GCA_033791885.1 Gammaproteobacteria bacterium
TTCCAGTTACATATAAAGAGGCAGAGTTATAAAGCATTAAAGGGGCAGGAGTGATTTAATTTAAATCACTCCGACCCCTTTTAAGAAGTGTGATCGTGAGCATCCGCCGTTTATTCAAACTCCATCATCTGAAAGACTTGACCCGCATTACGCTTTGATAGAAATTCTGCTGTTGGCAAGTGCATGTAGGCAGACTGATCTATTTCATAGGCTTCAAGAAGTGATCCACCATCGTCAATGACGGTACCCACCTGTTCGCGAAGATCAACCAGGTAGTCTTTCGTATAACGTGTGACCTCTGCCATATCAGTTGGCGCACCATGTCCGGGAATAACATATTGGGCCCCGAGGTCAGCAAACTTGTCCCAGGTCTCTATCCAGGCTGCGGTATTTGTGTGTTCAAACAACGGCAACATCCGCTGATGAAATGCCATATCACCTGAAATAACCAGCTTCTTTTCCGGCAGCCAGACAATGATATCACCAGGACTATGGGCTGGGCCCAGGTTCAGCAGTTCAATACGCACACCGCCCATCTCAATGACTTTTTTATCTTCAAAGGTCTCATCGGGCATGACAACTTCTGTCCCTTCAGCCTTTTCCTTGATGGTTTCTTTTTGCAGCTCAAGAATACCCACCCCGTTTTCTTCAATCTCGTGCGCTGCATCTTTATGCGCGATCACAGTCGCACCCTGCTCCTGCCAGTAGTTAGAACCAAGCATCGCATGGCCCTGACCATTTTCCAGTACAACAAACTTGACAGGCTGATCGGTGATTTTTTTTATTTCTGTGTGCAAAGCCTCTGCCAGCAGATAGCTAGCCCCGGCATTTACAACCAGAACGCCTTCAGAAGTGATAACAAAAGACAGGTTATTGTTATGTCCCGAATTTTCATACCTGGACGGCGCAGTCGCACCAATGGCAGACCAGACACCATCTATTACCTGCTGAGGTTTATCATAAAGCATAGAGTCTGGTGCCTTGTCACTGGTATATAAGGCTTCACCACTAAGTTCTGATTGACTAACTTTGGGCTCTATCGGGGCTGCCGCTTGCTGTTTCTCTGTCTTCTGCTCCGCGACCGCTGCTGGCATATTCTCAGGTGTATTCGTTCCAGATATCTCGCCATTATCACAGGCCGATAAAATCGTAATCGACAATAAAATAGAAAGCCACTTTAATACATTTCTCATATTAATCACTCCTTGGTGAATTAAAGGGATTGGAGTGATTTAATTTCAGGCACCCTGTTGTTCTTTCTTTTTTGTCCTGGGGCGCCCTCTTTCTTTAAATCCTATCCGTCTACCCAAAGTGCTTACAATCTGCTTCTGAAAACGATCATCGCCTAATGGGTAACAGTAGGCAAGTGATTGTCGGATATCATGGATATCAACTTCCGCAACCTGATGCCGGAACAGTTCTCGGTATAATTTTTGACGGGTTTTCTGATTGCTGCCCAATGCGTCATACAATATATGGTCTTTAATGAGTGCATTGGTCTCGCCCCAGGCATGGTACCGATAACTGGACCAGCTGTACTGGTCGGGGCTAATGACCATATTGGCCACAACGGGATTGAGTTCTATGTATCGGTAGCAGGTGAGTAAATAATTATCCGCATCCACCAGACTCGACTTATGCCTGCCTTCCCATAGGGTCCCACTTCGACGGTAGGTTTTGTTAACGTAGGCGACATAAATTCTCCCTATGTGCTGCATGACCTGAGAGATACCAATATTCGACCGCTCTTGTGTCATCAACAGATGGACATGGTTGGTCATCAGGCAATAGGCATGAAGCTGTACATCATATCGTTGGCAGCCCTGGGCTAGCGCGTTCAGGTAATATAGGTAATCCGCATCAGCAAAGAAACAAGCATCACGGTTATTACCGCGCTGCACAACATGAGCAGGGATCTCAGGCAGGTACATCCTTTGTTTTCGTGGCATCGCAAATCCTTTTGCGGTTGTTGTAATGATTAGATTGTTTAGCTAAGTATAAAGGTCAGCTGCTTAAATATAAATCACTCCGACCCCTTTAATTTGTGCTAGTTCATTTTTCTTTTGATGAGATATCGGACAGTGGGCACGCACCCGCGCGCTCAGCTAATCGACAGGGTACATCGCTGATCTGATCTGCAGAACTGCGTAAATACTCGAGAAATGTCTGCGCTACAATGGTGGGCTGCTTGCCGGTGAGGTTAGCAACGTACCATTGTCGTTTTATCGGAAAGTGTTCGACATTTAATATTGCAATCTGCCCCATCGCTGCATCCAGTGCCAATGTATGTCGTGACAATATCGAAATGCCTAAACCACCGACAATCGCCTGTTTAATGGCTTCGTTACTTCCAATATCCATGCGCACATTCAATTTGTGATTATGTTCGTGAAATAAACGTTCTACGGCGATGCGTGTACCCGATCCAGGTTCTCGCATAATGAAGGGTTCTGACGCGATACGATCCAGGGAGATATTTTTTTTACCCACCAGCGGATGGTCAGCTGGGGCAAGTACTACGAGCGGATTATCGAGAAAGGGTTCATATTCGATTTCAAGACTTTCTGGTGGTTGTCCAAGTATATACAGATCATCCTTGTTCTCATTGAGCCGTTCCAGTAGGCGTTCGCGATTACATACTTTCAGGGATACTTCGATACCTGGATAAAGCTTACAAAACGGACCGAGTAATCGCGGTGCAAAATATTTTGCTGTAGTTACGACGGCCAACTGCAGCTTGCCTTTTTTGAGGCCCCGCAAGTCTGCTGTCAGCATTTCAAAATTATTCAAGGATTTAAAAATTTCCCCACAAGTCAATTGCAAAGCTTTCCCAGCGTCCGTCACATAAATGCGTTTACCTATTTGTTCGAACAGTGGCAGGCCTACGGTATCCGTGAGTTTTTTAATTTGAATACTGACGGTGGGCTGGGTGAGAAATAATTCTTCAGCTGCGCGTGTGTAACTGCCTAGCCGGGCGATGGCTTCAAATACTTCTAACTGGCGAAATGTGCTGTGACGCATGGAGCCTCCTATATTCTGATTAGCAATGGCTAGTCGAGTCCGACCCTATTCAACATAGATGATAATCTATCATGACAATAGAAAAAAGAGACTATTATTTATCGATGGGCTTATGCAGACTCTATACAGATCCTAAGCACAGCTTTGTAGGTGCAGTATCGTCATCTCAATTTTGGGTGATATGTCCGCACAAGGTTAATGCGGAGTGATTTAAACAATAACATTGGAGACTGAATATGAGTAAAAGTGAAACGATGAAGGAAGGGAAAGAACGGTATAAATCCGGTGTAATCCCTTATAAAAAAATGGGTTACTGGGAACCGGACTATGAAATCAAAGATACCGACGTTCTCGCAATGTTCCGTATTACACCACAAAAAGGCGTAGAACCGGATGAGTGCGCAGCGGCTGTCGCTGGCGAGTCTTCTACAGCAACCTGGACCGTCGTCTGGACAGACCGTCTAACCGCCTGCGAAATGTATCGCGCCAAGGCTTATCGTGTTGATCCTGTCCCTAATACAGGCCCGGGCACTCAGACTGAGCAGCAGTATTTTGCTTACATCGCATACGATATTGATCTTTTTGAAAGTAACTCAATTGCCAACCTTACAGCGTCTATCATTGGTAACGTGTTTGGTATGAAGGCGGTTAAAGCCTTGC
>JASJFV010000113.1:0-20183 GCA_033791885.1 Gammaproteobacteria bacterium
CTCAGAACTTGCTGCATCAATTCCGAGGTATATGTCTTCCCCTGGTTGGTAGCCTGCTTTTTCAATTGATTCAAGGATAACAGCGATAGCTTCTTCATTAGAGTTTAAATCAGGTGCAAATCCACCTTCGTCTCCTACTGCGGTATTTAGGCCACGCTTATTGAGGACTGATTTGAGACTATGAAAGACCTCGGTGCCGTAGCGTAATGCTTCAGAAAAACTGGGGGCGCCGGCAGGTATGATCATGAATTCCTGCAAATCAACGCTGTTATTCGCATGTGATCCGCCATTTATGATGTTCATCATAGGAACAGGGAGACTCGTTGCTGATTCACCGCCTAAATATCTGTACAGAGGCAAAGCAGCATCGATTGCTGCTGCATGTGCCACGGCCATAGAAACTGCAAGTGTCGCGTTTGCACCCAGCCTGCCTTTATTCTCTGTTCCATCCAGGGAGATGAGCGTTTCGTCAATGCGACGTTGCTCTGTCGCCTCCTGACCAATCAGTGATGACCTGATCTCGCCATTAACATTAGCTACAGCCTTGAGGACACCCTTGCCCTGATATCTTGCCTTGTCTTCATCACGTAATTCCACTGCCTCGTGCTCACCCGTTGATGCACCAGATGGCACAGCAGCTCTTCCGGTGATGCCCGAATCCAGCGTTACATCGGCTTCGATTGTAGGGTTGCCACGTGAATCGAGAATTTCACGTGCACTAATATTTGCTATTTTGCTCATAATTGGTTCCTTCAAAGGGGATACTAATACTTTAATGCTTTATACAATAATACTTTGTAGTGAAGTCCCGGGGTATGGTTTTATGACTGCTGTATAACGAATGCATGGCTCGTACTCAGAGCCGCTGAATTCTACCGTAATGCGGCTAAAATTGGTATGTGGGACCGGTTCTCTGTGGCAGATGCTACGAAGCTGATGAGCCTTCCATTTGCTCTTCAAAAGGAAGGGATTTGGTCGCCTGATCAATAGACTGCAGGTGCTTCAGCAACCCTCTCATTCGATCAAGTGGCCAGGAGTTCGGGCCATCACTAAGGGCATTATCCGGGTCCGGATGGGTTTCCATAAACAAACCGGACACCCCTGCCGCAATTGCAGCCCTGGCCAATACCGGAATATATTCCTTCTTGCCACCAGAATGCGTCCCCTGCCCACCAGGTTGCTGAACTGAATGAGTGACATCAAATACAACCGGGCAACCCGTATTACGCATCACTGCCAGCGACCGCATATCAACCACCAGGTTGTTATAACCAAATGACACGCCGCGTTCACACACCATCACTCGTCCTAAACCGCCTGCATCGTTAGCCTTGCTAGTCACCTGGATCATTTCTTCCGGCGACAGGAATTGCCCTTTTTTAATATTGACGGGTTTGCCGCAGGCACCCACTGCTTCAATCAAATCAGTTTGACGGCAAAGAAATGCCGGGGTCTGCAGAACATCAACGACCTCGGCGACAGATTTGACATCTGCAGCACTATGCACATCACTTAAAATCGCAACGCCGATCTGACGACGAACTTCATCCAGAATCGCAAGCCCTTTTTCCATACCCATACCTCGATAAGACTGGCCCGAGGTCCGGTTTGCCTTGTCATAGGATGATTTGAAAATAAATGGAATGCCTAGCTCACCAGTTATTTCAGCCAGTTTCCCGGCGGTATCAATAGCCAGCTGCTCGGATTCGAGGACACAGGGCCCGGCAATAAGAAAAAAGGGGTGATCCAGGCCTATTTCAAAATCTGCCAGTTTCATGCTGACGCTGCCCTTCATTGACTACCGCTATCGCCTGATCTGGACAGCTTATGTACTGCACCTGCGGCGAGTATAAAGCCCTTGAACAGCGGGTGGCCATCACGCGGTGATGATGTGAATTCAGGGTGAAACTGACAACCAACAAACCAGGGATGATCAGCCAGTTCAACGACTTCTACCAGTTCGCCGTCAGCAGATGTTCCGGATAACACAAGTCCTGCCTGTTGCAGCTGGTCTCGATAGGCATTGTTAAATTCATAACGGTGCCGATGACGTTCATGTATCACGTCCCTGTCATACAAATCGTGAATCAGGCTATCTGCCTTAATCACACAGTCCTGGCCACCGAGGCGCATAGTGCCGCCCATCTCACTACTCATGTCACGCGTCTGTACCGAACCATCGGCATCCTGCCATTCCGTTATCATTGCAATGACAGGGTAAGGGGTTTCAATATTAAATTCAGTACTGTGTGCATCCACCAGACCTGCAACATTACGTGCATATTCTATCACCGCTGCCTGCATGCCGAGGCAGATACCCAGGTAAGGCACCTTGTTTTCTCTTGCGTATTGCACTGCTGCAATTTTTCCTTCTATACCACGTAAGCCAAATCCTCCCGGGACCAGTATGGCATCTACCGTGGAAAGACTCCCAGTGCCATTCGCCTCAAGATCTTCAGCGTCAAAATACCGAATGTTGACCTTTGTCCGCGTGTGAATTCCTGCGTGGTTCAATGCTTCAGAAAGTGATTTATAGGATTCGGTAAGTTCAACATATTTCCCGACCATGCCAATTGTCACTGAAGATTCCGGGTGTTCCAGGTTATAGACCACCTGCTCCCACTCAGACAAATCAGCTTCAGGCACATCGAGATTCAACTGGCGAGCTATGATGGCATCCAGGTTCTGTTGATGCAGGGACGAAGGAATTTTGTAGATGCTATCGACATCATAAGCCGATATCACTGCATCAACAGCCACATTGGTAAATAGTGCGATTTTTTTTCGCATCCCTTCCGGTAATGTTTTTTCACTGCGGCAGATCAGCACATCAGGCTGAATACCAATACTGCGCAATTCTTTTACCGAGTGCTGCGTGGGCTTACTTTTTAGTTCTCCGGCAACAGCTATCCATGGCACCAGTGTGAGATGGATATAGGCAACATTATCACGACCCTTTTCTATACCCATCTGGCGAATTGCTTCAAGAAAGGGCAATGATTCAATATCACCAACAGTACCGCCAATCTCAACCAGGGCAACATCTGCCCCTTCAGCCCCCTGTTCAATTAAATATTTTATTTCATCAGTTATATGAGGGATAACCTGGACAGTACCACCAAGATAATCACCACGCCGTTCTTTACTGATGACTCTTTCGTAGACACGCCCGGAGGTGAAGTTGTTCTTGCGAGACATCGTTGTGCGAATAAAACGCTCGTAGTGACCAAGATCAAGGTCTGTTTCAGCGCCGTCAACTGTGACGAATACTTCACCGTGCTGGAATGGACTCATGGTACCAGGATCCACATTAATATACGGATCCAGTTTGAGCATGGTGACCCCGAGATTACGGGCTTCGAGTATTGCTGCAAGTGATGCAGCGGCGATTCCTTTGCCAAGAGAAGAAACAACACCGCCTGTAATAAAGATATATTTCGTCATGTTACCGTTCAGAGATTAAGTGTGCGGGGACTGTTCCCCGAACGGGAATAAAGCATACCAAAGCGTCTCCTGCATCACAATGAGAAGATCAGTGAATCCTGTGATGAATTGAGAATAAATAGCCTTCCTCATCAACACACGGTAAATAGTGAGGACTGCTCCATAGACATGATACAGCAATCAGTTCACCATGCAGATATATTAATGGCAAACTTGCACGTAGCCATGGAGGTACAGCTAGATCCTGTAACAGCTTTTTCAATGTCTTGCTACCGTGCTCACCTGGCATTTTACAGACCTCACCACCCTGCCGAAAGCGAACCTGTAATACAGAACCTTCCAGGGCAGAAAGTGCGACTCCCTCACCGACCAGTTTGGTTGCCTGCAACTTTAGCTCAGGCTTACACAGCTGTAATGGTCTATCCGGACTCCATTGCAGCACCTCATCTCCCGGTAGAATTAAATCAGGACTGTCACAAAGCCAGAGTAAATTGTTATACAACCTGAATGCTCCGGCCGGCCAGACTACAGCCCCTTTTCCTGTTGACTCTTCAAGTAGTCGAATCAAAGCCTGCAGCCGCTCGTCCCCGGGCACGGTTAAACCGTTCATCCGGACCCAGCAGCGAAGTGCATTTTTCTGGTGGACGGGCGATAGATCTGCCAAGATGTCAGCGCGCAGACTGGCAATGGCTGGCGGGAAATAATGATTATCCACAGCCTGACAACGAACAAGATCTGACTGTCCAATTTCATCCAGCAGGGATACAGCGCTTGCTGCATGGGATGCGCTGCGAGAAAAACTTTTATCCATTCCGGGCCAGCGTGCACGCAGTGCAGGCAAGATCTTGTTACGCAAATAATTCCTGTCAAAGCGATGATCCTGATTACTCGGATCCTCCAGCCAGTTAAGCCCCTCTGTGCTGGCGTATTCATGCAGTGATGCTCGCGTATATCCCAACAGCGGTCTTAGCATGCGCCCAGCAGCAAATGCCTTAGTGACCGGCATAGCGGCCATACCATGCATTCCGGCACCGCGTAACAGCTGTAAAACAACGGTTTCGGCCTGATCATTCAGATGTTGAGCTGTCATGCAAATTCCATTAACGGGTAGAGCTTCTGCCAGTGCTGAGTAACGTGCATCTCTGGCCAGGGCTTCAAGGCTTTGACCTTTTAATGCATCAACTGTGACTTTTCTGGTGATTAGCGGTATACCAAGATCATCACAAATGAGCTGGCAATGACCTGCCCAGTCAGCGGACATCGTTTGGATGGAGTGATCGACGTGAATGGCGTAAAGTGTAAAAGGATAATCTGCGGCAAGGCAGGAAAGTGCATGCAGCAGGACATGCGAATCCAGCCCGCCACTGAATGCCACGTAAACAGAACAGTGCTGCGCCAATGACAGATCATGCTGAAGAACCTGTCTTAGTTGTGAGGTTGAAAATTTAGCTTGCATGCCTGAACTGATCCCATGAAGCTGGCTCAAAGCATATGTAATGGCACTCCATTATCGACCCCTCGAAGATGGACATTACCAGTAGTTATGCGGCGACCCTGCCCACATGTGCCTTTATTAACAATAATGTCGGAATAAGCATCTAAGGAAACACAAAGTAGCAATATTATTGCACGCTATAGCATAGTAAAAAAATCAGCTCGATACCCTGCCCGGTGGGCAGCTTGCCCTTGAATATGCCTGTGATATTTATCGTTCTGGCATCCTATTCCTGGAAATTATCAACACCGTATTGACGTAAACGATGGTAGCGCTCTTCCAGTAATTCGGTTGTCGTAAGGGCGCTCAGTTCATCCAGGTTTTTAAGCAGAGCCTTACGCAGGTTTTCAGCAGCAAGATCGACATCGCGATGAGCACCACCGAGAGGCTCTTCGACAATCTCGTCAATCAGACCCAGCTTACTAAGACGTTGTGCGGTCAAACCCATTACTTCAGCTGCATCGGCTGCGTTATCTGCGCTCTTCCACAATATAGTGGAACAGCCTTCAGGTGAAATGACGGAGTAAGTCGAATATTCAAACATAAGCAGCCTGTCGCACACACCTATCGCGAGGGCACCGCCCGAGCCTCCTTCGCCTATAACTGTTGAAATGATAGGAGTCTTCAGGTCAGACATGACGAAAAGATTGCGCGCGATTGCCTCGCTTTGACCGCGCTTTTCTGCGTCAACGCCGGGATAGGCACCGGGTGTATCAATAAACGTGAGTATTGGTAGGTTAAAGCGCTCCGCCATCTCCATCAACCTCATTGCTTTACGATAGCCTTCTGGCCGTGGCATGCCAAAGTTACGGTATACCTTTTCTTTTGTATCACGCCCCTTTTGCTGACCGATAACCATAACTGGACGCCCATCAAAACGCGCCAGGCCACCTACAATTGCAGGGTCATCAGCAAACATCCTGTCTCCGTGCAATTCCTGAAAATCTGTAAATATTTTATCGATGTACTCTAGTGTATATGGCCTTTGCGGGTGACGCGCTAACTGTGAAACCTGCCAGGGTGTGAGTGAGGAAAAAATCGATTCCGTCAGTTTTATACTTTTGTTATGTAAACGAGAGACTTCATCGGTCAAACTAACATCACTAGTTATTCCAACATGGCGCAATTCGTCTATCTTGGCCTCAAGTTCGGCGATAGGTTGCTCAAAATCGAGAAAATTTAGATTCATCTGTATATCCCACATCCAGCATTTAAAAGTTTTTTGTATTCGGCGAAAGTATAACGCTTTACTGATCGAAGGATAAAGTATTGCTGACGGCTAATTTCATTACCTGTCATCTTCCGCATACTAATTAACTCACAAAGCTGCCGGCAGACGAGAAAAATCAAACAAATTAACGGCAGCTATGCGGTTTTGTAGAGAACTTCTACCTGCATTGGCCCCCTTGCCTGCTAATGCATGCGTGCGGCCGCTGCGTTATATTCACAGACGGCCCTGCTAATCCCGCCGACCTTGTTCAACTCTTCCAGCAGGCGGGCAGATGGATGCACGCACCAGTCACGGGGCAGGTGTATACTCGCTCTCGCATCATCATTGATGAAATCAATAATCACCGGCGTCGTTCCTCCGCTAACAGGCTGCAGGATTGACTTTAGGGCTTCCACGGCAACGTCAGTATTCTTTTTTAATGTAATACGTAAATCGGTGGCAAATGTTTCGCGTGCTGAATCGATATCATGAATACGCTCAGCTGTGACCCTGGTTCCACCGGTATAGTCATCAAAACCGGCTTTTCCACTAATAATCACCAGTCGATCTTCCTGTAATAACTGTTTGTTCGTCTCATAGAGTTCAGAGTATATTGGGATTTCCAGCCAGCCTGACTGATCATCAAGGGTCAATATCGCCATGCGGCCTCTTCGAGTGTTGCGCGTTCGCATCGCAATAATGAGGCCCGCAATAGTGACCTGCTTACCTTCTGCTGATTCCACTTCACTTAATGAGCAGCTGATAAAATTGTTCAGTTCCTTATGATATTGATTCATCGGGTGACCCGTCAGATACAGCCCGAGATGCTTTTTCTCCTTCTTCAGGCGCTCGTCTTCTGAATACTCAGCCACATCAATCCAGTCGATGTCCAGTTCTAGTTCATCAGAACTTCCAAACATATCATCCTGACCCGCGGTACGGTTTCTTGATTCCTGCCCTGACAGCGAAATGGCATTGACCAGGTTTGCCATTAATGCTGCACGGTGAACGCCCATTTGATCCAGCGCTCCGGCACCAATCAGTATTTCGAGTGTGCGCTGATTGACTTTTTTCAAATCAAGTGAACGGCAAAAATCATAGAGGTCTCTGAATACCTCCTTTTCAGCTCTTGCCCGGGTGATTTCCTCAATCGCTGCCTGGCCAACACCCTTAATCGCACCCAGTCCATAGACAATAGTATCTTCATTTGTCGCTTCGAAGGAAAAACCGGAACTATTGACATCGGGCGGCAGCAAAGTTAATCCCATATCCCTGCACTCAGCAATCAGCATAACAACTTTGTCGGTCTTTTCCATATCCGCTGAAAGTGTCGAAGCAAGGAACATAGCCGGGTAATGTGCCTTGAACCAGGCCGTTTGAAATGAAACCAGCGCATAAGCTGCAGAATGTGACTTGTTGAAGCCATATTTAGCAAACTCTTCCATTAAATCAAAAATCCTGTCCGCCTGCTTTGCATCAATACCATTTTTTTCGGCACCGGAACGAAAGTTTTCACGCTGTTTTGCCATCTCCTCGGCAATTTTTTTACCCATGGCACGGCGCAGCATATCTGCTGAACCAAGGGTGAAGGAGGCAAGAACCTGGGCAATCTGCATCACCTGTTCCTGATAGACAATAACGCCATAGGTAGGTTTTAGTATCTCTTCAAGCAACGGGTGTGGATAGATGATTTTTTCACGGCCGTGTTTACGTTCAATAAAAGTATCAACCATACCCGAGCCAAGAGGGCCCGGACGGTACAAAGCAACCACCGCCACCATGTCTTCAAAATTATCCGGTTGCAGCTTCTTAATGACATCTTTCATGCCACTTGATTCAAGCTGGAAAATAGCCGTTGTTTTACATGCCTGGATCAATTTGAATGTTTTGCTATCACTAAGATCAATCTGATCAAGAACAAGCAATGGCTCTTCATTCTTCTCGCGAAAACGGTTCACTGTTTTTAGTGAATTATCGATGATGGTCAGGGTGCGCAAGCCAAGAAAATCAAACTTCACCAGTCCAACTGCCTCGACATCTTTCATATCCAGGTGCGTAACCATCTGGCTGACACCCTGTTCACAATAGAGTGCGGTGAAATCAGTCAAAGCAGTTGGTGCAATGACTACCCCGCCTGCATGTTTGCCGGCATTTCTTGCCATTCCTTCGAGGGAACGTGCGTGACTGATCAGCTCGCGCACATCATCATCCTGATCAATCCGTTCGCGCAACTCCTTTTCTGATTCAATCGCCCTGGCCAGGGTCATACCCGGTTCACCGGGAATCAGTTTGGCGAGCTGGTCAACCAGGCCAAATCCAAGATCCATGACACGCCCTACATCACGAACTACCGCTCGCGCTGCCATGGTGCCATAGGTAATTATCTGGGATACCTTGTCCGAGCCATAGTGCCGGGTAACATATTCGATCACACGGTCTCGCTGATCCATGCAGAAATCAATATCAAAATCAGGCATTGATACACGTTCTGGGTTTAGAAAACGTTCAAACAGCAGGCCATGCTCAATCGGGTCAAGCTCGGTAATTCCCAGGCAATACGCCACCAGTGATCCGGCACCTGAACCACGACCCGGGCCGACCGGAATATCTTGTTCCTTTGCCCAACGGATAAAGTCAGCAACAATCATGAAATAGCCGGGAAATCCCATACCTGTAATGACGCCCAGTTCCATATCTAACCGATGCTGGTATGGTTCACGATCAACCTCACCTTCAATTTTATGCAGAATCCTGTTCAGCCCATCGTTCGATGTATCGATCAGGACCTGATTGACGTCCTGTCCTTTCTCAACAGGAAACTCCGGCATAAAATTCTTGCCCAGGGTGAGATGGCAATTGCAGCGCGTAGCGATGTGGTAGGAGTTTTCTATTGCCTCGGGGATATCAGCGAACAGCTCTTTCATCTCAGCCGTCGAACGGAAATACTGCTGGCTACTATAGAGTTTTGGCCGACGCGGGTCGTTCAACACACGACTGTCCTGGATGCAGACCCGTATGTCATGGATCTCGAAGTCTTCTTCGCTGTTGAAGCGGACATCATTTGTCGCCACCACAGCAATTGACCGCCGCATTGCCAGGTTCATAGACTTTCTTACATGTTCTTCATCACCGCTTCTGCCAGTTCGCTGCAGCTCGAGATAGAACCGGTCACCGAAATACTGAAGATACTCGTCTACCAGTTGATCAACCTGCGTTTCTGACCCATGCAGCAGGGCGTTACCAATTTCCCCCTGAGTTGCAGCGGACAGGGCGATCAGCCCATCACTGTGGTGGGCTAATTCATGCTTTGAAACACAGGCATGACCACCGACGTGCTGACCGTGCCGAAAGGCCTCGGACAACAAATGCGTCAGGTTGCGATAACCCTGTTCATTCTGGCACAGGAGCACCAGACGAAAAGGTTTGCCCGGTTGTTCTGGCCGTTCCAGCCAGACATCTGAGCCAAGAACAGGTTTGATACCAGCCGCAACTGCAGACTTGTAAAACTTGACCACGGAAAACACATTTGACAAATCTGTCACTGCGACAGCAGGCATATTATGTTCTTTACTTGCACATATCACATCGCCTATGCGCAGCACACTATCGACAAGCGAGTATTCCGAGTGCAGATGCAGATGGATGAACGGCTTTTCCATTACCAGCTCACTCATCTGACCCGATTACATTTCTAACCGGTGCAAAACTGCGTCGATGACAGGAAACAGCACCATATTTTAACAATGCTTCGCGATGCATCTTTGTTGGGTACCCTTTATTTTTATTAAAACCATAATTTGGAAACTGTTTGTGAAGGTCGTCCATCAAACTGTCACGATATACTTTTGCTATAATCGATGCAGCAGAGATCTCTGCTACCATCCCGTCCCCACCCACTATCGCCTCGGCTGCACAGGGCAATTGCGGAAGACGATTTCCATCAACCAGGACTTTAGCCGGGACCCTGTTAAGCCCGGCTACAGCTCGCTGCATCGCCAACAGTGTTGCCTGCAGAATATTTAATCTGTCAATCTCATCAACTTCGGCACGGCCTATCGAGAAACACAGTGCATGGGCACGGATTTCCTGGTCCAGCAAGCGGCGTTTGGTTTCTGTCAGCCGCTTCGAATCATCCAGCCCATCAATGAAATGCTCACTGTCCAGGATCACCGCTGCTGTGACGACCGGTCCTGCGAGTGGCCCACGCCCAACCTCGTCGACGCCTGCAACCAGTAAACGGGACATCAAGCCTGTTCCGGAGTATTCTTTAACCTGGCCTCGACGCCGAGGCCCAGCATTTCAACAACAGCCTCTGCCGCCAGGCTATCAGAGTCAAGATCCAGGCTTTGCCTGATCTGCACAAAAGCCTGTTTTACTTTACTGATCTCAGCATCATCATCAAGATAGCGCTCGACCTCAATTGACAGATTTTCAGCAGTACAGTCATCCTGCATCAGTTCAGGCACCAGCCTGTAGCCTGCAAGGTTATTTGGCATAGAAAAATACTTCACGCTGGCAAGCAACTGCACCATGGTTTTCGTCAGCCAGGAGACTTTGTAGGCAACGACTACCGGGCGCCCGACAATTGCCGCTTCTAAAGCTGCCGTGCCAGATGCCAGCATTAGAATATCCGCGCAGGCCATGACATCTCTTGAACGTCCAGTAATGCGAACCAGGTCAAGCTGTTGCATGTCCGCTTTCGCTACTTCATCCTCAAACAGCTCCATCAGAGAGGCATTCGGCATTGCTGTGACAAATTGAAGAGCAGGATATTTATTGCAAAGCCTGTCTGCTGCACGCAGAAATTCGCCTGCCATGCGCTCAATCTCACCTTTTCGGCTGCCCGGCAATAGCGCAATTACTTTCTTTTCTGTTGAAATACCAAGTGCCTTCTTCAATGCCGTTACATCCGGGTTGAGATCGATATCTCTGACCATGGGATGGCCTACCAGCGTTGCATTCACCTTAGCCGTACGATAGAAATCAAGTTCAAAAGGGAACAAAACGAGGATTCTGTCAATAAAATGGCGCATACCCCTGAGCCGATATTTTCGCCATGCCCAGACGGTTGGACTGACATAGTGTAATACAGGAATACCCGCCTTATGCAGTTTCTTTTCTAGCCCCAGATTAAAGTCTGGCGCATCAACACCAATAAAAAGATCAGGGGGATCAGAGATGAAATATTGCACCAGCTTACGACGTATATGCAAAATCTCCCACAACCGACCCCAAAGTCCGTCCAGCCCCATCAAAGTGAGTTTTTCCATAGGGTAAAGACTTTTACAGGCCTGTTCCTGCATATGAGGCCCGGCTATGCCGCTAAATTCAAAGGTGAAAGGGTATTGCTGCAGTTGTCGAATCAGGCCTGCGGCAAGCAGATCACCCGACACTTCACCGGCTACGATGCCTATTTTGAATACTTTTCTTCCTTGCATGGCATCGTTTCAGCGAACGACGCCCCGTTCACTATTGATAAGGAAATCAGCAAATATTTTTACATTCGGATCATCAACTGCCAGCTTGCTGATTTCGTCGATTGCCTCCAGAAAACTGAGCTGGGAGCGATAAAGAGTGCGGTAGGCATGCTTTAAGGCTGAAATGGCATCTTCATCAAATCCTCTGCGCTGCAGCCCTTTTACGTTGATCCCGTAAGGACGTGCAGTATTGCCAGACACTTTCAGGTAAGGAGGTATATCTTTGAAGGAAACGGCACCAATGCCTGTCATCACATGGGGGCCAATTTTGCAAAACTGGTGAATCAGGGTAAAACCACCCAGTATTACGTAATCTCCGATCGTCACATGCCCAGCAAGGCTGGAACCATTCGCGAATATTATTTTGTTACCAAGAATACAGTCATGAGCAATATGCACATAGGCCATTAAAAAATTATCATTGCCTATTTGTGTTATTCCTCCGCCTTCCACGGTACCGGTATGCAGTGTGCATGACTCGCGGATAGTATTATTATCACCAATGCGCAACTCAGTTGGTTCGTTCCTGTAACTGGTACTCTGTGGCACTTCACCGACAGACGCATATTGAAATATCTGGTTGTTTTCACCGATGCTGGTATGGCCTACCAGAGTGACATGGGGCCCTATTCTGCTGCCATCTCCAATTTTTACATTTTTGCCGATTATAGAAAAATGCCCAATTGAGACATCTTTACCTATGACAGCTCCTTCCTCAATAATGGCATGAGGTGAGATCACCTAGACCTCCCTTGCAGTGAACATCAATTCAGATGAAGTGCAGCGGTTTCCATCAACCGTAATCACTGCTGAGCAAAACCACATTCCACGCGCCTTCCTGTCCAGTGTCACATCTACTTTTAACTGATCACCAGGTTCCACAGGTCGTTTAAAGCGGACCTTGTCGACACCAACAAAATAGTACACCAGGTTGCTGTCACCACCCTTCACGTCAGAGCTTATTGCTGCCAGCAAGGCGGCGGCCTGGGCCATTACTTCGATCAACAGAACACCTGGCATTACAGGCCTGCTGGGATAATGCCCAGGGAAGAATGGTTCATTATAAGTGACATTCTTTATTGCAGTCAGAGAAGTATCTTTTTCGAAATCTGTAATACGGTCAATGAGCAGGAAGGGGTATCTGTGAGGCAGATACTGAAGAATTTCATGAATATCAATAGTGTTCATCATCTGGCCTATTTCGTTTATTTGTGCTTGTTATCTCTAGTCAGTTCCTTGACCTGCTTAAACAGCAGATTTAGCTGTTTAAACCTCATCGCATTCCTTGACCAGCTGCGGGTTTCCTCAAGCAGCACGCCTGATGAATAGACCCCGGGCTCTTTGATATCTGACCGTACAGCCGCCTGCCCGGTGAAATGCGCATCATCACAAATCTGTATATTATCTGCGACGCCTGCCTGGCCTGCGAAAGTACAACGTTTACCAATACTGGTACTGCCCGCGACGCCTACAAACGCAGCTATAGCAGTATCATCATCTATGGTTACATTGTGGCCAATATGCACCATGTTATCTAATTTAACGCCGTTGCCAATCAAGGTATCACCGAGTGCGCCGCGGTCTATTGTTGTGTTAGCACCAATACGCACTCTATCTCCAACAACAACCCTGCCTAGCTGTGGTACGGGTAACCAGTGCTCGCCATCGCGTGCATGGCCGAATCCATCCGAGCCAATAACGCACCCAGTATGCAGGATTCCGTCACGTCCGATCATAGTTCCATGCTTAAGAGTGACATTATTGTTCAGCAATGTATCTTCGCCTATTACAACCCTCTCTCCGATATAGCACCCTGCACCTATCTCACAACCTGCTGCGATAGTCGCTGATTTTTCAATAATGACATTTTCAGCAATAGACACTGTTTCATGAACAGTCGCCTCAGCATGCACTATGGCAGTTGGATGAATTCCTGCGGGTTTACGGCTCTGAGGGTGTAAATAATCAGCAATCTTTGCAAAAGCCACATGCGGATTTTCACTCAACAGCACATTGCCCTGAAAGACGCCGGAAATTTCCGGGTGAAGAATGACTGCCGTTGCCCTGGTCTTTTCCAGCTCAGATAGATGACGGCGCCCAATACAGAAACTGATATCTCCTGCAGCAGCATCTTGCAGACTGGCGACTGAACTTATCTGCGCTTCTGCCTGCCCCTTTAGTTCGAGGTCGAATCTTGTCGCTAATTCAGATAACTGAAAATTCACCTTGCAAATTTATCTTACTTGCTTCGCAATTTCTTAAGAACCAGTTCAGTAATATTCGCCTTGTCGCTGGTATAAAGAACACCTTCAGCCACAATCAGGTCAAACTTATTCTCCTTGCCTACTTCATTGATAGCATCCCGCACAAACTTTTGCAGCACTTTCAATTCTTCATTCCTGCGCACATTGTAATCTTCACGGAATTCTTCCGCTTCCCGTTTCAGTCCGCGCTTGAGCTTCGTAATCTCTGCTTCTTTTTTAGCCCGTTCTGATGCTTTCATCACCAGCCCGTTCTTTTCAATATCAGATTCCAGTGATGTTATTTTATTCTGCTTTTTGCGGATAGCATTGTCACGTGGACTGAATTCCGCTTCAATTTTCTTTGTGGCGGCTTCGCCCTGTGGCGCATCTTCAATAAGTTTAACCAGGTTAACAAAGCCGATTTTCATTTCAGCAGATGACACTCCCGGAAATAAGGTCAGTGCTAAAAGAAGGAATGCAGCGATTTTAAGTTTTGTAAACATTTTTTTCATTTCTCTAAGGTAATAAATCTGTCAGGTCGATAGTTTATCTGAAGCCCTTACCAATTGTGAACTGGAATTTTTCCAGATCATCTCCTTCCTCGTCATTTATTGGATATGCATAGCTCAGAGTTAGTGGTCCAACCGGTGAGTACCAGAACACTCCTACACCATAGGAGTATCGTAACTCATTGAAATCAACTTCGTCATTCTGTGCAAACACCTGGCCACCATCGACAAAGAGTGACAGGCGCTTATCCTTTTTCTCACTACCTGGGAATGGAAATAACAGGTCCACACCGCCGACAACTCTTTTAGTTCCACCGAAGGGATCATCATTACTGTCACGCGGACCGAGAGAACGTGCCTTAAAGCCTCTTACCGAATTGCTGCCGCCTGCATAATAGTTTTTATAAAACGGGAAAATAGTGGTATCCCCGTAGGTATCTCCATATCCCATGTCACCACTGAACTTCAGAACCACCTCATTGATAGTTGGCAAATGCCACGAAAAGTTCATGCCGCCTTTATAGTAATCGATCTCACTGCCTGGAAACGATGCTTCGCCAAGTATACGAAAGTTAAAACCTCTTGTAGGATAAAGAATGCTGTCTCGCGTATCATGCACCCAACTGGCAGTAGTCTTCAAATACCAGTCATCAGGATGCAAGGCGATATAAGCCAGAATTTCATCCGGTGTTCCATCTGTTGCAGATAATTTGGAACGATCTGGCCCAAAGCTGAAACTGAAGCTGTTATTTTCAGACAATGGAAAACGATAATTCACGCCGAAACTGAGCGTTTCATTGATGTATCTTGATACATTTGCTTCGGCTGCATCAATATCAGTATAGGTCGCGTAGAAACCCCGACTCACTCCGTTTACCGTGTAGTAGGGGTTAAAGTAGCGCAATCTGATTGATTTGGTTATTTTTGAAGTGTCAAGACTCAGGTCAAGCTCCCTGCCTGAGCCAAACAGGTTCTTCTGGTTAATGCTGGCCTGCAGCAATACGCCATCTGATTCAGAATAACCCACGCCAAACATCATGCTTCCTGTTTGTCGCTCCTTGACCCGCACATTGACATCCACCTGGTCTTCGGTTCCCGGCACTGCTGGAGTTTCTATGTTTATATCTTCAAAAAAGCTAAGGCGTTGCAGGCGAGTCTTGGAACGCCTGACATCCTTTGTTGATAACCAGCCCCCTTCAATCTGCCTCAGCTCACGTCGAATAACCTCATCTGTTGTATTGGTATTGCCCGAGATATTGATTCGACGGACATATACACGTTTGGCGGGGTCTATAGCAAAAACAAAAGAGACTTTACGGTTGTCCTTATCAATATCCGGAATCGCATTGACATTGGCAAAGGTATAACCGGATTCAGCCAGTCGATCACTTATAGCCTTATTGGTTTTTTCGACTTCCTTGCGAGAAAAAATATCGCCGGTGAATATAGTGACTTTTTCTTTCAGGTCCTCTTCCGGTACGACGAATTTCCCTCGCAGACTAACATTGTCTACGGTATAAACTTCACCTTCGCTAAGATTAACGGTGATAAAGATCTTCTTCTTGTTTTCGCTGATGGAGACCTGTGTCGAATCAATTTTAAAATCAAGATAGCCGCGATCCTGGTAATAGCTGCGTAAGGCTTCAAGGTCACCAGCTAATTTCTGTTTGGAGTACTGATCTGTCTTACTTAGAAAATACAGCTTGCGCCAGCCTGTTTTGGGTTTAACTTTAAAATTCTTTAACAATTTTTTATCGGTAAATACAGTATTTCCTACTATAGCAACCTCGCCGACCCTGGCCGTTTTCCCTTCCTTAATATCAATGTTTATTTTTACCCGGTTTCGTTCCAGTGGTGTAACGGTTGTTTTAATATCAACTGAATATTTGCCACTGCTGTAATATTGTGTCCGAAGCTCCTGCTCAACTTTATCCAGAATCGCCTTCTTGAATACCAGCCCTTCGCCAAAACCGACCTGCAACATGCCTTTTTTCAGTGCTTCTGTTTCGAATTCCTTGTTGCCGGAGAACTCAACGCTGGCGACTGTTGGACGTTCAACGACGTTTACGATCAGCACGCTGCCTTCCCTGGTCAGTTCAATATCCTGGAAGAAACCAGTATCGAAAAGGGCTTTTATTGCATCATTGACTTCGTTGTCATCGACAAAATCACCAACCTTGATCGGTAGATAGTTGAAAATAGTACCGGCAGATATTCGTTGTGTACCAGTTACCTGGATGTCAGTAACTTCAAATTCTTCCACTGCTAATGCCTGCACAGACCAGATAAACAGGGCAATCAGACTCGCGTATATTGTTTTTCTTTTAATCATTATCCAGTTCTTATTTTGACTTAGTTCAACAGACGTCCCAGATCATTGTAAACAGCTAGAGACATTAATAAAAAAAGCAACAGAATACCAACTTGTTGCCCCCATATCATTACTTTTTCCGATACCGGAGTTCCGGTAATCGCTTCAATCGAGTAATAGAGTAGATGGCCACCATCCAGAATGGGTATAGGCAACAAATTCAACACACCGAGGCTTACGCTGACAATAGCCAGGAATAATATAAAACTGGTAAAACCTACCTGGGCAGATTTGCCTGCATACTGGGCAATAGTAATCGGGCCGCTGATATTCTTACTGGACACTTCCAGGGTCACCATCTTGGCCAACATACGCAGTGTCAGCACAGACATCATCCAGGTCGTCTCTGTACCACGGTATAATGACTCTAACAGGCCGTAATTAACATTGACGATCCTGTCTTCTGGTATTTCAACAGGCTGTACACTGATACCGATACGCCCAATTTTCTTGTCCCCTTCCATTGCCGATTCGGGGGTAACTACAACAGCCTCAGAATATCCATTTCGAGTTATAACCAGTTGTAAAGGCTTACCCGGACTGGCTGAAATCAATCTAACAACATCACTCCAGCTCTCCACCTGTTCACCATTAATTGCGGCAATAAAGTCACCCTGCCGGAGACCGGCCAATTGTGCTGGCCTGCCATCGACCACCTGGTCTATCACCGGTGGTATGCTAGGGTACCAGCCAATCAGCCCAATCCCCCCGACGACAAGGTTGGCGTCAATATCTGACATCGGGACATTGGCAAGATTCAGTGCACGGCTGGTTTGCTGACCATCGTTAGTGATGATTTGATAATGAACTGTCTTACGTGCGAGTGCCTTGCTGAATAAATACAGACGCTGCTCCTGCCATGTATTCAGTTTTCTTCCATCTACAGAAAGCAGGACGTCACCACTACGAAAACCATCCGCTTCGGCTACTGACCCTTCGACCACTTTGCCAACAACAGGAGTGAGGCCTTCCACCCCTCCCGCAAATACGAGGCTATAGGCTGCAATAGCAAAAAAGAAATTAAACATAGGACCTGCCAGCACAACCAGACTGCGTTTCCACAGAGGCTGCCGATTAAACGCTCGCGGCAGGTCTTCCTTTTCTACCTCACCTTCATTTTCGTCCAGCATCTTGACATATCCACCGAGCGGCAATGCCCCTATAACATATTCTGTGCCGTCACTCGCTGTACGCGACCAGATAGCCTTACCGAAGCCAACAGAAAATTTAAGCACCTTGATACCGAGCTTTCTCGCCACCCAGAAATGACCAAATTCATGAACTGCAACAAGGATACCCAGTGCAACAATAAACCCGGCGATACTATAAATGAACTCTAACATATTGTAATATTTACTTTATTGTATCTGTGAATTATTCTGAGACATGTTCAGAACTCGGCTTTCTGCGAAGCGTCGTGCATTGTGATCAGCTGCCAGTACGCTTTCAAGATCCTGCTGTGAACCATACTCAATGGCATCCATTGTATCTTCCACTAGCTGGATAATCTGATCAAAACGAATCTCGCCATCTAGAAATGACTGCACGCCAACCTCATTGCCTGCGTTTAAAATTGCAGGCAAGGTACCACCAGTTTCTGCCGCCTGGCGAGCTAAAATTAGTGAAGGAAATTTTAGCACATCGGGCGACTGGAACTCTAAAGCGGCCATTTTAACCAGATCCAGGCGTTCAACTCCTCCTCCCATACGGTCAGGCCAGGCCAGCGCATGCGCAATTGGGGTCCGCATATCCGGGTTGCCCAACTGGGCAAGGATGGATCCATCGCTATATTCAACCATCGAATGAATAACACTTTGAGGATGTACCACGATTTCAACCTTCTCAGGGCTGGTTGAGAATAGTGCGCAGGCTTCGATCAATTCCAGCCCTTTGTTCATCATGGTGGCAGAATCAACCGAGATCTTTTGGCCCATGACCCAATTGGGGTGGGCACAAGCCTGGGCTGGAGTAATTGAAGCAAACTCTGATCTGTCCATCTTCAAAAAAGGTCCGCCTGAGCCGGTCAGCAATATGCGGCAAATTCCATGTTCAGACAGCGTATGTTCTACCGGTGTAGCCGTCGCCTGCTGAACTACGTACGGCATACATTGGAAAATAGCATTATGCTCACTGTCGATAGGCAAAAGTACAGCACCGGATTTCTTCGCCTCTTCAACAAAAACCTGCCCCATCATCACCAGGGGCTCCTTATTAGCTATCAGAACTCGCTTGCCGGCTTTGACAGCAGCCAGTGTCGGCAGTAACCCAGCAGCACCGACTATGCCGGCCATGACAGTATCTACCGTATCGTACTGGACAACTTCAGTTAAGTCCGCCATGCCACTTAAAACCCGGGTGGAAAGGTTTTTTTCTGCCAGGGCCCGTTTCACCTCTTGTGCTGCATCAGGATCAGACATGACGACATATTGCGGTTGCCATTCCTCGCATTGCTGAAGCATACGCCCAACCTGTTGATTGGCTGTAAGAGCAATGACCCTGAAGCGATGAGGGTGGCGCCGAATCACGTCAAGTGTATTAATACCGATAGTTCCGGTAGACCCGAGTATACAGACACCCTGTTTTTTCACAGTGCGGGAACGCCCGAAGCAAGCAGATCAAACTGATAGAGGACTAACAAATAAGGCGGTAAGGCTGCACAGGCACTATCGATACGATCAAGCACCCCTCCATGCCCCGGCAACAGCTTGCCAGAATCTTTGACGCCTGCACGACGCTTGTAAATACTTTCGAATAAATCTCCGGCAACAGAGAATAGAGTGATTAATGTTGCAGCAAGAAGCCAGAACAGTAAGTTAACTAGCGACAGCTGCCAGATAAAAACGCCAACCAGAGCAGCAACAATAAGTGCCCCCAACAAGCCGCCAACCAATCCCTCAATCGTTTTACCAGGACTGATCGCTGGCGCAAGCTTGTGCTTGCCAAGGGTTTTCCCGGCAAGGTAGGCACCTGTATCGGCTGACCAGATAATGAAGAAAAAAATGAGCAATAGCTGTGGAACACTGGGGTCATTTGTCTTTAGTATCTGTAGACCAAGCACCGTCGGGAGGAGGACGAAATAGCCATCCAGCCAGGCCAATGGCCCGTTTCCTTCTGCTACCCTGGGATCATGGTTCTTCAGTCCGTATTGATAAAGACGAAAAACCACAAACAGCCAGAGAGCAAAAACAAGGATAAACATCGTCTCCCCTACCAGTCCCGAAAACTGAAGTATTGCGGCAATTGCAACACCAGCAATTATATAACTCCATTTGATAAGACTTGACTGAATACCGCTTAAATTCGCCCACTCAAACAGGCTGAGTACCAGTATTGCTGCAAGAAACAAAGCGAATCCCAGTTCATTCATTAGAAACAGCGCGGCCAGAAATAACGTTACAAGGATAGCAACGGTTAACAAGCGCTGTATAAGCATG
>JASJFV010000114.1:0-2548 GCA_033791885.1 Gammaproteobacteria bacterium
GTAATTGCACCGCTTCCTTCGCTAATGAACATTTGCTGAAAAAACGTTGGATCATCTACCAGGCGTTTCTGCAATAGTCCTACCTGTTTCTGGAACAGGTCAACGGCTGTACTGTGTTTCAGGCCAGCGATCTGTTCCTCACTGTTTTCTATATATTGCCGGTTGTTCTCAACCTCGAGATTGGCCTGAAGGTAGCGCTCTACATCATCATAGTTATGGGCATATTCTTCATTACCACTAATATTTACTGGCCGTTTCTGATCGTCGGTATGTTGTGACATAGTGCGCCTCTTTAATACAGGTGTCAGCATCGATAAGTTAATACGTTACTAACTTATTGTAAAATAAACTGGAGCTTTTAGTGGTGTCGTAGTCGCTTGTTTTCGACTCCGACACCTTCTCCTGATACCTGTAGTGTCTTTAATTATTATTGCTAATTATTTATGATAAGCAAAACTTTTTGTATTAGCTATGCAGGTGGATGAAAGCGGATGATTTCTACATCACAATCATCTGCTACCCTTGATGCACGCTGTATCAGTTCCGGGGTAATTTCAATCCTGTCAAAGATCCCGGGTATTACCCGACTCACTTCTTTGGCTGAACCACCGACCACAATTTTTGTCTTTTCGAACAGTTCGCTCAGATCCTGGTAACAGGTTTTACAGTTAGTACATTTGACCATGTCTGCCTCGGGGATCTCGACAAGATCGCCATGCTCAGTACTTACTGGTGCTGCCTGTGAGCTTGATTCTGCTTTAGCAACTGAGACAGGTATGAGCTTTTCGACAGCGGTTGCGGGTGCGCCAGAAATGCTTGCCAGCTCAGCCATACCTCTGGCTATAGAGTCAATGGAGGATTCTCTGGCGACACTGGACTGATGATATTTCTGCTGCCAGCTCTCCAGTTCCTGACGATGACCCGCTTCCATATGTTCAATGTGTAGACCACCGAGATATTCCAGCATGCGCCAGTTTCTGCGGCGTTCTTCGGTCAGTTCGACTATCGCTGAAGACATGGTGAGTTTGATCAATTTGCCGTCTGCTGTTGTCGACCAGATAAATGGCACCTTGCCATAACGGTTGCTCGTACTTAGATCGATGTATTCAGCAATTGGCAGTGGATCATCATCCTGGCTAACGGGGTGAAAATGTTTTTTGAATCGACCTTCGTGTACTGCAAAATCTGCTGCGGTGAAAGGTATTTCCAGCAAACCGGCATTACCTTCATCATCGATGTAATCCAGGGTCGTGGTCATCCAGTCTTTGCCAATTTCCGGGTTGCCTTCAAGGGAGAAGCGTGCGGCAAGTGTATCGCCACGACGCGGATCGTGTACAAAAACAGGACTCATACGGCTTTCAACGGCCAGGGTCGCGCGCCTGCTGCCAGCATCGTCGGCAATTCCGTGCTCGGGCTGACAGGTAGTATAGGTGTCGAATACTGCCGATGACTCGTTATAGGTCAGGAAGTCCATGACATTTTTCATGAAGTGACTCTGTAGTGCCGCATTGGTCTGTATTACCAGCACATTAGGATGAAAAGCGGCGATCAAGCCCAGTTCCTTACGGTCCTCACGCTTACCGCTATGGGCACCACCAAAACGGGTTAGATCTGAATCCTGCGCAGTATAACTGGCCGTTGAGGTTTGGCCACCGGTATTTGAATAAGCCCCGGTGTTGAGTACGACAACTTTGATCGGCGTTTCTGAGACAAGAACACGCGACAATGCGCCGAAACCGATATCATAAGTTGCGCCATCTCCACCCATGCTAATAACAGCAGGTAGCATGGAGAATTCATCTTCGGAAAAATGGTGCCAGTTAAAACACCTGAAAAGACTATCGTGTATTTTTGGATCGTAGAGGTCTTCCAGATCCAGTTTAGCGGTGCGCAGTGCCGTGAAGTCATCCACAGCGGTTGCGCAGAAACCTTCAAAAATTCCCTTGGCCACTGCCGGAGTATCCTGAAACAGGCTGTTCACCCAGGGGTCTTTATAGGGATTAGAAGGGAAGGTTGAGGCATAGACACTGCTGCAGCCGGTCGCGTTGGCGAACGCTGCAAAGGACGGACCGTTTCCGGTGGGTCCACTCTCAAACAGGTAGAGACGTTTTTCAAGTGTAGTGATGGTTTTCTCTATACGCTGCACTCTATCTGGGTCATTTTCATCGACTGGTATATTTTCCTGTTTTGCGTTGAGTCTGCTAATCAGTTCTTCCAGTTCAATGATGTGTGTTTTGCGTTTTTTCTCGTGTATTGCCTTGTTGGTTGCCGTGAGCATGCGAATCGCAGTAACCTCACCGCAGCCGCGACAGGCACCATGTCCACCGGTCATGGCGTAGTAATTGTCGTGATCAAGAATCAGGCGTTTACTATCACCTCCCGGCTTGATAGCGTTTTCAGTAAATCGAGCCGCAGTATTTGGTACCTTACTGAGAAACTCGAAGTTGCGGCTCATTTCAGCCTGCAGCTTACTGCTTTGTTTTTCCGCGCTTAATGCGCCCGGTCCGCAGACGTCGACGCATTCCCCGCAACCGGTGCATTTCCAGGG
>JASJFV010000115.1:0-3837 GCA_033791885.1 Gammaproteobacteria bacterium
ACCAAAATCGCCGAAACACCTGTTTCACATACCACTGTTTCAGATACCACACATCCAATCCCAGAATTATACACGGCTCTGCTAATAGAGGTGAAGGAGGGACAGTGTATGTACATAGGCCCTTACCTGACAGTCTTAGAACGCGGACGTGCCGGTCGCCAGTTACAGGATATGAAAATCAACTTCTCAGAAAATGAGAATTTGCAGGGACGGCAACTCGGATACCGGGTCTACCAGGGGCCATTCAGCACAAATGAGGATGTATCACGCGCGAAGCGCCGTTTGGAAAGGCAGGGTGTAGAAGACCTTTATCTGATGAACGAGGGGCCAACCACGAAATTTATCTCTCTTGGCTTTTTTTCCAATGAAAAAAGTGCCAATGAACTCATGCGGCAATTTTCAGCGCTACAGGTTGTCTCGAAGCAAAGGCTGGAGTATGCAAGACATTACTGGCTGAGTGTCTCTGATCTCAATGCTATAGAGAAATTAAAAGAAAAAAATGCCATGCCAATGCCTTCTGGTATCAGTAAAATCATCAGAGACTGCGAAGATCAACCATGATCTACCTGGTCAGCCAGTACTTTCGTCATGATTTAGATGAAATCTCTGCAATTGTTAGATATTACATATGATTAGCAGCCAGAACTGATAGAGATGGGTTCTGGATCTGGCATCAGCAGCGATATGTGGCATGCATAAATCATTATCGCCCTCTTGAGTTAAGGCGTTTGATCACTTAGAATCGCGCTCCCATTGCCCGCATAGCTCAGCTGGCAGAGCAGCTGATTTGTAATCAGCAGGTCGTTGGTTCGATCCCGACTGCGGGCTCCAGTATATATCTCCTGGCCTAATTGTTTCTTTTAACAGATGCGGTTAGGCTAGGAGATTATCATTATGTAAATCTAAACCGCCCATCATAACGATCCCTGCGCAAAGCAGATATAAAAAACAGGATTCAGGAGATAAGCAATGGAAAAATTCCCGTCTGACGCTGTCAGTATGATCAAAAAGCACTATTCTACCTTACCCGACCGTTTGTCCGCAGTTAAAGGGCGCCTGGGTCGTGAGATGACTTTAGCCGAGAAGATATTGTTCTCACACTGGCAGGATGATGGCGGTGATCTGCCTGAAAGAGGGGTGACTACGGCACAGTTGCGACCGGACCGCGTCGCTATGCAGGATGCGACTGCACAAATGGCAATCCTGCAGTTTATGACGGCAGGAAAAGAGCAGGTAGCTGTCCCTTCCACTGTCCATTGCGACCACCTGATTCGTGCAAAAGTAGGCTCTGCAGCCGATCTCGCTGTGGCAGAGAATACAAATCTGGAAGTTTATGATTTTCTTGCCACAGCGGCGTCCCGTTATGGTCTCGGTTTCTGGCAGCCAGGTTCTGGAATTATTCACCAGGTAGTGCTGGAAAACTATGCATTCCCAGGCGGGCTGATGATCGGTACAGATTCACACACACCCAATGCGGGTGGATTGGGTATGGCCGCAATCGGCGTAGGCGGTGCTGATGCCGTTGATGTCATGGTAGGTCTGCCATGGGAATTGAAATGGCCAAAACTCATTGGTGTAAAGCTGACTGGCGAACTATCCGGCTGGACCAGTGGCAAGGACGTTATCCTGAGACTAGCCGGTTTGCTGACGACCGCCGGGGGAACCGGCAAAATCGTTGAATACTTTGGTCCCGGCACAGCATCATTGAGCTGCACGGCAAAAGCAACTGTCACTAATATGGGAGCAGAAATCGGCGCAACCACCTCTATTTTTCCGTTTGATAACCGAATGGCTGATTATCTTCGTGCGACAGATCGCGAGGAAATTGCAGCCGCGGCAGAAAATGTAGCTGAGCATCTTGTTGCAGATCCGGATGTGCAGGTAAATCCGCAGGATTATTATGATGAAATTGTAGAAATTGACCTCAGCACTCTTCAGCCTCACATTGTTGGTCCGCATAGCCCGGATATCGCACGTCCGGTTTCTCGCATGGCACAGGATGTTGCTGATAACGATTACCCCGATACACTGACTGCGATGTTGATAGGCAGCTGCACGAATTCATCCTATGAAGACATTGGTCGTGCCGCATCTATAGCGAGGCAGGCCAGTGCAGCGGGATTAAAGGCAAAAATGCCCTTTATGGTCACACCGGGTTCCGAGCAGGTTCGTGAAACTATTGAGCGGGACGGCCTGCTGGCTGACCTCGAAGCTATTGGTGCAACAGTTCTGGCTAATGCCTGTGGTCCCTGTATTGGTCAGTGGGACCGTACAGACTCGATCAAGGATGAACCAAACTCAATAATGACCTCCTATAACCGCAATTTTCGCGCACGAAATGATGGTAGCCCAACCACCAGCTCATTTATTGCCAGCCCTGAGGTGGTAACGGTTTACGCACTGGCGGGTAGTCTTTCTGCCGATCCTATAAAGAATGGTGTAGTTTCAGATTCTGGCGAGGTCGTCATGCTGGAGGCTCCGCAGGCCCCTGAGTTGCCTGCAAAAGGGTTTGATGGCAGTGGAGCAGGATACCAGGCACCGCCTGATTCAACTGCAGGTATAGAAGTGCAAGTGGATTTCAACAGTGAAAGACTGGCACTGCTGGAACCATTTGAAGCGGTAGATAAAGTAGCTGCTTATCAGGATTTGCCTGTCTTAATGAAGGCTAAAGGCAAGTGTACGACTGACCAGATTTCTCCGGCCGGCAAGTGGCTTCAGTACCGCGGGCACCTGGACAATATTAGCAACAACATGTTCAGTGGCGCAGAGAATATGTTTGCTGAAGTAACCGGAACGGGTTGTAATATCTTTACCGGTACCTGTGGCGATTCGCTTTCAGCGATTGCTCGCGACTACAAGGGTCGGGGGCAGGGCTGGGTTTCTGTGGGTGATGTGAATTACGGTGAAGGCAGTTCACGAGAGCATGCGGCTATGTCACCGCGATACCTTGGCTGTAGAGTGGTTCTGGTGCGTAGTTTTGCACGTATCCATGAGACAAATCTGAAAAAGCAGGGTGTGCTCCCGCTGACATTTGCTGATGCGGCAGATTATGACCATATTCAGATGGATGATCGTTTGTCCTTCGTTGGACTGGATCAGATCGAACCGGGCAAGCCGGTGAAAATTTCAATTCAGCATGCTGATGGCAACAGTGAAGAGATTGTTGCAAATCATTCTATGAATGATGAGCAAATCAGCTGGTTTAATGCGGGCTCTGCGCTGAACATGATTCGACAGAGTCAGGCCTGAAGCGCTAAATAATTTGCTTAAACTGGTTTGTGGCGGGTGTGTTGCAGCTGATACTCATGCAATGCCACCTGCCATGCGGAAAAGATAAATAAAAGCCGTGCTATACCTCTTTTTAGGTTGACATAGCAGGGTAGTTAAAAGAAAATGCGCCGTTTACTATTTCTGGAGGGGTTCCCGAGCGGCCAAAGGGGGCAGACTGTAAATCTGCTGGCTCCGCCTTCGGAGGTTCGAATCCTCCCCCCTCCACCATTTGGTTTTGCGGCCGTCGTGGTCGAGATAGAACAGGCGGGTGTTGTATAAAGGCTATTACCTCAGCCTTCCAAGCTGATGATGTGGGTTCGATTCCCATCACCCGCTCCAATATCAGTAGTGAAAGGCCTGGCAGTATTCAGGCTAGCAGGGTTGTAAGGTGCTGGGTTTTGTTTGGGCCCTTTTTATAAGCCCATATAGCTCAGTAGGTAGAGCACTTCCTTGGTAAGGAAGAGGTCACCGGTTCAAATCCGGTTATGGGCTCCAGTTGTTTAACTGGTTTTTTTAGGCTGGCTAGCCGGTCGAAAAACTTGTGAATTTAGTTAATTGAAGAGGATT
>JASJFV010000116.1:0-3083 GCA_033791885.1 Gammaproteobacteria bacterium
GTGATGCGTTCTTATACTTTAGCCCTCTGATCGATTTTAATCGTGGCCACTGCGTGTACAGTGGCGATTGAGCGTACAGGATCATTAGAAGCGCTGCGGTTTTTTGCCGTTGATCCATCTTCCAGCTAGAACAGGCCGCAAGGTCTGCTTATCTCACAGGCACCAGCCTGTATCTACTTTACGAGCCGAGACGGCCACCTATGGTGGTTCTGTCGATGCTTATCTTGCATTCATAGCGGAAATATTCCGCATAATTTAAAGGAGGTGATTTCTACCATGATCGAAGAACGCCCATTCGTGGGTATGTTGGTCTACGCGGACCAATCCTAACAAGGAAATCCCGCGTTGCCTGTGACCAGGCATATTCAGGTCAAAGGGAGTGGTGTCCCATGATCGTTCCGCGTAAGCGGGCCCTGACGGCTATGGCCTCTGGGTAGTCAGAAACACTAACCTGAAAGAGAGAACACTAATGAGAGAACTGAACTACCAGCTAAAACAACTTTGCCATCGAAATTGTGATGGCATTTATCGAACACAGGAAAATCATGGGGATATATTTCTGAAAATAACAGGATGTGAAAAAAACGACGCAGTGTTTAGAAAGGGTTTTCACTTTCCGGATTACGCTCATTACGGAATGATACCAGCCTGACAACCAGAGGCCAGGTTTATCATGATTAAATTAGAGCTTCTCCAGGTATTGAACAACTAATTTTTTTGAAATTTTAAATAGTTACATGGACTCTGATATATACGAAAGTAAAGATGCTTTGTTGTGGGACTTGCAAGAAACGGCACGTCAGCTTGGTGGAATTTCGATAAGAACTTTAAGACGTATGCTCGATGCAGGTGAATTACCGTATGTATCAGTACGTCGGTCAATTAAAGTACCAGTCAGTGCTGTACAGGAATGGGTAGATCAAAATATGAGTAAAGCGCATAATACTATTTGCGCGGGGCCGAGTGTGCAAAAGGAGAAAAGCACATGTCAAAGAAGCGCAAAAATAGGGACCAGGACGGTGTCTACAAACGGAAGGACTCGAAATACTGGTGGGCTAGCCTCACCAACGCAAGCGGCAAAAGAACTCGCTGCAGTACTGGAGCTACCAGCCGCAAAGAAGCCGAGGTAATTCATGCAAAATGGAAGTTGGAAGCACATCAAGAGCGTCTATGGGAAGTGCAACCAACAAGATCATTTGATGAGCTGATGTTGCAATACTTGAACGAAACAATGCATTTGAAACGAACTGGTTCACGAAGAATAACCGTGGCAGCCAGAAATCTTTATGCAGAGTTCAGTGGAACAGACATCGGTGATATTAAAATGCATGATGTGCGTACCTATGTAAGAAAGCGACGCATGTCAGGTATTGCAGCTTCAACTGTGAATAAGGAAATTGGATTGTTTTCTGCTGCAGTGAATTACGCGAGGCGCGAATGGGGTTGGGAAATTAATAACCCAGCTCAAGGATGCCGGGAAAGAGAGCCTGAAGGACGAGTTAGATGGATCACCCGAGCCGAAGCAACAAGCCTGTTGCAACATGCTAAAGGTGAACCGCGAGCAAAACACTTGCGACCATTTATTGAGTTAGCCTTGCATACGGGTTGTCGTAAAGGTGAATTGCTGGGACTTGAATGGAGTCGTGTTGATCTTAATCGCGATTTATTTTTTCTCGAGGCTCAGCATACTAAAACGGCGAGAAGAAGATCGGTGCCTTTAAATAAATTTGCAAGGGCGGCTTTAATTGAGCAAGCACGATTCAGAGCGAAATATTGTCCTGATAGCTCATGGGTTTTCTGTCATAAGGATGGTAGTCAAGTGAAAGACGTAAAGCGAAGTTTCTCTACTGCTCTAAAAAAATCTGGTATTGAAGATTTTCGTGTCCATGATCTGCGTCATACCTGTGCTGCCTGGCTTGTGTCAGCCGGAGTTGCTCTTGCAGAAGTGCGTGATTTACTCGGACATCAGAGTATTCAGATGACTGAGCGTTATGCACATCTGGCACCGGAAAATGTGCGTGCTGCAGTGGCAAAATTGGAAACAATTGAGCCTTATGAGTCACGTTTTGGTCACGTTTTGGAAAATGGCTAAGTGAAAAACGCACCTAAGTCATTGAAAATATGGTGCCCCGGAGACGATTCGAACGTCCGACCTGCCGCTTAGGAGGCGGCTGCTCTATCCAGCTGAGCTACCGGGGCATGTGTTTCTGTTATACGCACTCATTTGATGAATTTCTGGTGAATAATACCTGGACAAATGAGGCAATATGGCTTTTCTGCTAAAATCCCCGGACAAGTTGTAATCGCGGCGATTTAAGAAAATGCATTACCATAAACCGCGGTAGTTTAACGCAAGCAGCTAAGCTATGCATCTACTACTAGATGTGAATATTTCTCTGGATTCTGGTTAAATTGACAGGCTGTTTCTACAACACGCCGGGCAGATAACAGGCTGGCCGAAACAGGAGACAGGTACCATCTACCTGGAAGCATAGAAGGGATGGTGAATCGTTGCCTTGCTCACTTAGGCTTTTAATCTCATCGCTATTACTTCTAATATCCTTATGATGTACTAATATTAGAATGCAATTAATTGGCTCCTATAATAAATATGTGTAAAACCATGGAATTTTCATGAAACCGGTAAATTTTCTTCTGGCAGCATTGATCATGACATCTATGCCTGCGTCTCAGGCAGGTACGATTCCTGATAGTAAGAATATTGCATTGATTCAACAGGCCTGCCAGATGGGCAGAGACGATGCGGAGAAGGGAAGAATTATGTACTCTTCTGGGGTCTCTCTTAAAAATGCGAACGGTAAATATTCCGAACTTGAAGCCCGAATAAGAAAAGAATACGAGAAATGCTATAGTGATTATAATTCGGTTGTTGCCAATGCACCGGTTTCTACGATAGAAAGCAAACATAGCGATAGCAAGTCTTCGACGATTAAAACAGAAAAACCGACGATGCCTATGGTCGATAGTGGGGAATATTCTAACAATCAGCTTGACGGTCTGGAGGTAAAACTCCCTCCCCACACTTCTGATGCACCCTTTACCTGGTTTTATGACTGGGTAGC
>JASJFV010000117.1:0-6668 GCA_033791885.1 Gammaproteobacteria bacterium
CGAGAGCCTGCACCAGATGCCTGACCTGGATGCCATTATCAGCGGGGAAGACGTTCCCGCACCCGAGGAACTAGACCTCCAGTACGCTGTCGCTTCGGCACTTGTTGCCCGCGCGATTCGCGCGAAGGATGGCGCCAACGGCGAAGCGGTAAAAATCCACGGCAATATACTCGGCTATGCCAGTAAGTTCCCGCAACGCGACATGGGCGTAATGATGGTGTCTGATATGCATAGAGCAGTCGGCGAGAATATCTTTGCCGTACCCGAATTCGCAGACTGGGCTGACACGATTGCAGATGTCATGTTGTCCTGAGTATCCACTGCTTCATCCATGCCTGATATTGAAAACAAACTCGTCTCAGCCCGTACCCGCCTGATACTTGATAAGCCGTTTCTCGGTGCACTCGTGCTTCGGCTGCCGATGATGGAGGGGGCCCCTTCCTGGTGTAATACCACGTTCAGCGATGGCAGGACATTCTATTACAATGCCGAGTACATTAACTCGCTCGACATCGATCAGACACAATTCGCCCTCTCACATGAAGCACTGCATTGTGCGTTATCACACTTCTATCGCCGGGGGCATCGTATCAAAACACGCTGGGATCTAGCCTGTGACTATGCAGTGAATCCGATGCTGATCAATGATGGTCTGAAACCGACACCAGATGCCGCTTACCTCAAGCAATACAGAGGGATGACAGCAGAAGAAATCTATCCCTGCCTGGATGATGAAGAAGACGAGCAGGAACAGGACAGCGATACCGACGACAACGAAGACCTCGAAAACAAGCATCAAGGTGATGCAGGTAGCGATGATTCGGAAAAGGAACCAGAGCAGGACGACCGGTCAGATCCGGAAAGGGAACCAGAACAGGACGACCCGTCAGAGGGGACTGGCAACAACCGGCACGGAAAAGCGAGCAGCGGCAGTAATGGCGCTGCAGAACCGGAGCCAATGTCTGGACAGCAACAGGAAGACCTCAATACGCAATGGCAGCAACGTCTGGCTGCGGCTGCACAGACGGCGCACCAGAGAGGTCAGCTTGGGGTTGAGATGGCACGCATGGTCGATTTTCTGCTGCAGCCAAAGCTTCCGTGGCGCTTGCTGTTGCAACGATACATGTCGATGACCGCACGTGATGATTACAGTTATTCCAGGCCGTCTTCGCGGCGAGGCAATCCGGCTGTATACCCAAGACTACGCAGTTCCGAAACCAGCATCGTTGTGGTGATAGATACAAGCGGATCAATATCAGAGGAAGAGATCGGTGAGTTTATTTCCGAGATCGATGCGATCAAGAGCTACGTAAGGGCTCGCATCACATTATTAACCTGCGATTCGGAGCTTAACCACGGCTGCCCCTGGTATTTCGATCCATGGGATGAATTCTCACGCGATATTGAAATACATGGTGGCGGTGGCACCAGCTTCAGTCCACCGTTTGAATGGATCGAAAACCAGGACCGTGCCCCCGACCTGCTAGTCTACTTCACTGATGCCAGGGGTAAGTTTCCCCCGGCAGAACCGATGTACCCGGTACTGTGGCTGGTCAAGGGTCAGGCAACAGTACCCTTTGGTCAACGAGTCCAACTGAATTGAGAAGACGACAACTGCAAGGACAGACATGATCAGAACACACTCCCAGCGTCTAACTAACCCCTACTACGGCCAGGTGCAGATTGCCGAGTCAGAACATGCCCGCGCCGTATCCATGGACTGTGAAACCTGGGAGATTCATTTTATTCACAGGATCATCAGGAGTGATAATCTTGCCGGGGACAAGCCAACGCGCGGTTACAGACGAGCCGCCGTGATCGACAACAGTCAACTGAAGACGCTTGCGGCGCAATCAGCGACCGAAAATGGGGCAATTGATGAACGGATACTGGAACTGATCCACTTCCTGGCAGAGGCAAGTTTGCCATTCCCTGCTACAGATATATATGAATACTGGTTACTCGATCATAAAGACGAGTCACCACTGGCACTGATTTTCTCCTGCTCGGAAGCCGAACAAATGGCATCATTTCCGGATCATCCCGAGTGGACGGCCCTGCCGGCAGCAGTTCTTCCTGTTGATGCTACCGACGACGAGAAACAGCGCGGCGAACCCCCTGTCAATTACCGGCTGGAACTGCTGGTCAGGGATCGAGCGAGCCTATACCCTCGTGCCCGCTGGTTCACTCGCCGTACCCATGAATCTGACAGCTTTCCAACATTATTAGTAACGGAAGACTGGCAGGAAGAATTTCAGCATCAATTGTGCCAGCGTTATTTAGCAAGGCAGGCGCCACGTCTACTCATGTTGCATTGGCTGTCACATGAGGAGCGAAGACGTCTTGAGCTTGCGGCAAAAACCAACGCTCTTGAAGTGCAAAGATTCTATCCGTTATATCCCGATGTGGTGGATAAGAAGTTAATGAATGCGATGCGCGTCGAAGCACGACTTAGAGGATCCACCGACCAGGCACCCTCGGCCCATAAACGCAGAGATGGAATCCAGTACCTTTAATTAAAAAGTCGGAGTGATTTATTTTTATGCGCCCTCTTCTTTATGCTCTTGAATTAAACACGAACTATAGTTATAAAAACACTTTATCCCGGGTTAATTTGATATTTACGATAATCAGTGAGTGGAAATCATGAAACTAGCACTCGTATTTATATTTTCCATGGTCTCAATTATCGCCTCTGCTGAAGAGGTGAAGAAATGGGTTGATGATAAAGGCAAGGTGCACTACGGCAATGTACCATCTGATACAGAAGGCATGCCGGCCAGGAAACTCGAGATCAAGGATACTTTTGATCAGAAAGAATACGAGAAGGCAAAAGAACGCCACGTGGAAACCGAGCAGTTCGGCAAAGAACTCGAGAAAGAGCGCAAAGCAGACAAAGAAAGAAAGGCCAAGGAAGAAGCAGAACGCAAGGCGAGCATCAAGCAGCCACCTCCCTCTGCCGGCCCACGTATCAATTTGCCAGCCCCATACTACGAGGCCCCTCGTGTACCGGGCAAGCCCTGGATCGGTATTCCCATACCACCGCAGCCTACACCGTTACCGTCAGCAAAATAGCCTTAACCTGTTCGGTATGGCTTTTTAAACAGACGCTGTAGCGATGACGTCTTTATGTGACTAACTCTCTCTGCAATAAACACCATCGGGCATTACACATGAGAGAGATAAAGGGAAAGGTCAGGATTCACCAATAAAGAGAGTCAGACTATATTGCCGCTATAATCAATGTATCAATCGATTATTTATCAGGCTCGACTAATTAACACGACTTCCTTCATGTTTTACCCCCGCTATCGGAGCTGGTATTTCTTCAAGCAACTGTGAAAACAGTTCTAATCGATCAGCAACTGTTGGTGCCTCGAGCAGTCGCTGCTTACCAGGTACACTCAAGTTTAAAATCAAAACAAGATTATTAACGACTTGTTCAATGGGCAGTTCATCGAGAACTTTCCAATCTACTTGCATTGTGTGACGATCAAAATAGTTGCGTAAACTTGCCTTGAAAAAATCTATTTTCTGAATAGCCACTTCTTCCGTCTCATAATCCTGTTTAAAATCACTCCAGTCGGCCATGACTCTTCTATAGCCGTTTTTCATAGGCAATTCTTCTATAATTTTATATCTGCAAATGCCCGTAAGCATGATATTTAACTTGCCGTCCTTTCTCTCCCGGTATTGCCTGATTCGCCCGGCGCAACCGATATGATAAATATCGCTGTCAGGGTTATTCTCCTGAGGCTGCACCATCCCAATCAGCTGATCAGTTTTTAAAACATCCAGAAACATGGCCAAATAATTGGGTTCATCAATGGTCAATGGCAATTCACCGCCAGGCAACAATGCATTTTCCAAAGGATATATTGGCAGCTCTTTGGGCAACTTTTCATAGGGTTGCGTAAAAGGCGATTTGGGTTTCATAATTTTTGCTCTTTATACGGTCAGTGCAGACAGTTTATAGAAAATATTCCTGGATATGCGTTTTCGAAGGCTTTTAATCACAGCCAGTTATTGGGTAATAAGCGGACAATAGGGGCTCTGCCCTCTTAATACTATGTTTTCTACAATAAACATTATATTGTCACATCCCTTACATAATTAAATTAAGGTGAAACATGAGTCTTATACGAAAAGGAACTGCTGAGTGGTTTGGAACAGGCCTGGAAGGTAACGGAGAGTTAAGTTCTCCTAGCAGAGTATTAAATAAAACGCCCTACAATTTATCTAACCGATTTGAGAATGAAAATGGTGTAGCCGGTACGAATCCTGAAGAGCTCATCGCCGCAGCCCATGCAGGGTGCTTCTGTATGGCCCTTAGTTTCCAAATTGTTGGTGCAGGATATACTCCGACTCGATTAGCTACAGAAGCAGTTATTCATATGAAACAGGAAGGATACGATTGGTCGTTTGAAGGTATTGATTTAAACCTGGAAGCCGAAATAGAGGGCATCACTGAAGAAAAGCTTGTGGAAGTGGCAACAATAGCAAAAGAGAACTGCCCTGTATCTATGGCATTGTCAGCAGTACCCATTAAATTAAACGCAAAATTAATTTAACTTTTCCCGGAAAAAGATACATTGAATTGGGGTTTGCCCTTATTATTGAAAATGGGTACGAACCCTCGACCATGCATGAAGTCTGTGGTCCGCACCCCTGAGACATAGTTACATTTACGCAGCAGAATATAGCTGCTTGACTTGCCTCGCCTTCCTCGCTTCTTCAGGCGAATAAGCCTTGCCAGACCAGAGCATGTCATAGGCGATTTCCTCGTTACCATTCTCACATAACTCCAGCACATTCATGAATAGTGGCTGAAAAGTATCGGACTGATGAGATCTTTCATGGTCTTCGAACGAGTTCCAGAAAGTTACAATCATCGCCTCTTTACCCTTCAGCGGGCTGGCGACAGCCTGGCCTACAGACGAACCTTCATTGGAAATATTACCGGAATTTAGCGCGACAAAGCCACCGACAAAACCGGTATCGGAATGATAGGTTTTGACATTTTCACACAATTCGGCGACACGTTCCTGGAGATCATCAACCGTGTATTCAGGCTTCAGGATCACTCTATTAATAGTCACTACACCGTTGTAGGGAAAACCGGGAATTAGTCCTGTCATAGCGAACCTCCTATATTAGTATTTCAGTACATTCTAAATATCTGACTGCTTTACTAAGGATTAGTTCCTCTGATGCCTTCAAAAATTTTATTTATGTTTAGATTTATTCATAGTTTTGCCACCCGGGCCTCCTCTTCCGGCCAACGCATTATTAAGCTGGCACCACCTGAAGCTGAGCCTGCAACGCTGACCTCGCCACCATGCCAGTAAATAATACGCTGTACGATCGATAAACCCAGACCATAACCGCCAGTACCTCGGTCACGGCTGGCATCGAGCCGTCTAAATGCATCAAATATTCGCTCACGCTCATCTTCGGGAATTCCGGGGCCATCGTCATCGACCTTTAGCTGGTAGCAGCCATTATCTCTGGAGAATGTTATTTTTATCTCACTGCGTGCATAACGTTTTGCATTTTGCAGCAGGTTTCCTAACGCCCTTGCCATTAACACTGGATCAAAACGCGCATACTTGAGTTCGTGATCAGGTATTTCGAAATCAATGACCAGGCCATCCATGCCAATTTTCGCCTGTCGTATTACTTCATCTAACCAGGGATAAATTTCCAGTCGCTGAAATTCCAGAACGGGCTTATCCCTGTCAAATCGTGCATAGGTAAGTAATTCGGCAACAAGCTGATCGAGCTCATCAATGTCATCGTTCATACTCGCTATATAGCGGTTTCGATCTTCAGCCTGCGTTGATGTTTCTAACATCTCCATACCGAAACGTAACCGTGCTATCGGTGTTCGAAGTTCGTGAGAGACCGCATTGGTGAGTTCTTTATGTGATGAGATAAGTCCCTGGATGCGATCTGCCATGTCATTGAACGTACCCGCCAGACGATACAGTACTGAATGCTTACGGGATAGTGCACGAACGCTGAAGTCTCCCTGCCCAAACGCCCTGGCGCTGACACCCAGGCGCTTAAGATCTCGCCATAGCGGGTAAACCCAGAACAGCACCGCGAGTGCAACCAGAAATGAAAATACCAGCATCATCATTATCTGCAGGTAATCCAGTGCTACCGGTTCTGTAAATGGTCCTAAGCGAATAATGTATGGCGAGTTGGATATCCTTCGATAGAACTGCTCTTCAATATCTTCAAAATCATATATGACTTCTCTACTTTCCAGCCTATGTGATTCGCCATTGAGCACCACATCATCTTTTTGCTCGATAAGCGTAATTGGATATACAAAGTGTAGATTTAGCGTTTCAATAATAGCTGGCCAATTACTTATCGGCTCATTATGCAAACTCTTTTCAATCATATTGAAAGTGCTATTTACCATTCGTTGCGCATTCTGATAACCCGACTGATCAAATGGAACCTGCAAGATCCATTGACTATCACCTAGACGCTTATAGGTAAAATTGGCTTCATACACTTTAGAAACAACCACAGCTCCCTCTATCAGCCGATCCATTGTTGCCGTCGGGAAAGACAAAGACTCAATTGGCAATATCTCTACCCGGTAACCTCCGCCCTGATTAATCTCGGCCAGTATCTCTGGCCATTGCGCTTCT
>JASJFV010000118.1:0-7073 GCA_033791885.1 Gammaproteobacteria bacterium
TGTAGAAGTGAAATCAGAAGCAGACTACGCCGCATGGGTAGGCATTCAGAAGGCCGCCGCCGCAGAGGCAGCAGCCAGTGCAGGCAAGACCTGGACCATGGATGAACTAATGGCGCACGGTGAGAAGGTTTATACGACAAACTGTGTAGCCTGCCACCAGACATCAGGTGAAGGCATACCGAATGTATTTCCTAGCCTTAAAGGCACTCCAATTGTAACCGGTGATGTTGCCAAGCATATCGAAGTTGTTGTTAAAGGTGTGCCAGGTACAGCAATGCAGGCATTCGGCGGGCAACTGAATGATGCAGACATTGCCGCACTGGTTACCTACGAGCGTAACGCCTGGGAAAATAATACAGGTGATGTAGTTCAGCCGTCTGATATAAAAGCGGCACGCTAATCACTGGATACATTCACTGAATCATTCATCGAATATTTAGTTTTAGAAAGAAGAGGCACATAATGAGCGCTGTAATCGAAGAGCATCACGATGATCATCACGATCACAAGCCAACTGGCATAGGCCGCTGGTTATTCAGTACCAACCATAAAGATATTGGAACCATGTATCTATGGTTCAGTTTCACCATGCTGTTTATTGGTGGTGCACTGGCACTGGTAATCCGTGCCGAGTTATTTCAACCCGGATTGCAGTTTGTAGAACCTGAATTTTTTAACCAGCTGACAACCCTGCATGGGTTAATCATGGTATTTGGTGTGATCATGCCTGCATTTGTTGGCCTGGCTAACTGGATGGTGCCAATGATGATTGGCGCACCGGATATGGCGCTGCCAAGAATGACTAACTGGAGCTTCTGGCTTTTGCCTGGTGCCTTTGGAATATTAATATCCAGTCTAATTATGAGCATCCTGGGTATGGGCTCTGCACCAAACTTTGGCTGGACCTTTTATGCTCCACTGTCTACAACGTATGGTCCGGACAGTACAGATTTCTTTATCTTTTCAGTTCATATGATGGGTATTTCATCTATCATGGGTGCGATTAATATCATTGCAACCATCATGAACATGCGTGCCCCGGGTCTGACCTATATGAAGATGCCAATCTTTGTCTGGACCTGGTTTATTACGGCTTACCTGTTAATTGCGGTAATGCCAGTATTGGCGGGTGCGGTTACCATGATGCTGACAGACCGTAACTTCGGAACCAGCTTCTTCGACGCTGCCGGTGGTGGTGATCCGGTTTTATTCCAGCACGTATTCTGGTTCTTCGGCCACCCTGAAGTGTACATTATGATTCTGCCTGCTTTTGGCATCATCTCACAGGTTGTACCCACCTTTTCCCGTAAGAAAATATTTGGCTACAGCTCGATGGTTTATGCTACATCATCAATTGCTTTCCTGTCATTTATCGTCTGGGCGCATCATATGTTCACGACTGGTATGCCAGTCGCTACCGAACTCTTTTTCATGTACGCGACCATGCTGATTGCTGTTCCAACAGGGGTGAAGGTGTTTAACTGGGTCAGTACTATGTGGAAAGGGTCTCTTACCTTTGAGACGCCAATGCTATTTGCTGTCGGCTTTATTTTCATGTTTTCAATCGGTGGTTTCACTGGACTGATGCTGTCGATCGTTCCGGCTGACTTCCAGTATCATGATACCTACTTTGTAGTAGCGCATTTCCATTATGTTCTAGTGACTGGCGCCCTCTACGCGATCTATTCAGCGGTATATTTCTGGCTGCCAAAATGGACCGGCAACATGTATGACGAGAAGTTGGGGAAAATTCATTTCTGGGTGTCAACGATATCAGTAAATGTACTGTTCTTCCCAATGCATTTTGTTGGTCTGGCAGGTATGCCGCGGCGCATCCCTGATTACAATATGCAGTTTGCAGAGTTTAATCAGATGGCAACTATCGGTGCATTTGTATTCGGCTTTAGCCAGCTGATACTGCTGTGGAATGTTGTTAAAACTATCCGTGGACGCAGTACGGTAAAAGCTACCGACCAGGTGTGGGAGGGTGCAGAAGGGCTTGAATGGACTATTCCATCACCGGCGCCATTCCACAGCTTTACTACACCACCAACAGTAAAATAAAAAAATGGCAGCAAAACCGAATAACGAACAGGCGGCAAACAGGAAAGTAATAGGTAAATTACTTTTAGCTGTAGTCGCTATGTTCGGATTTGGTTTTGCTCTAGTACCGCTCTATGATGTTTTCTGTGCCGTTACCGGTTTGAATGGTAAGACAGGATCACAGGTTGCTGATTTCAAAAACATGCAGCTGGATGACTCAAGAACGATTAAAGTTGAGTTCCTGGCAAGCCTGAATGAACAGATGCCATGGGAGTTTAGGGCCTTGCAGGACTCAATAATCGTTAATCCAGGGCAGCCGGCAAAGGTTGACTTTATAGCTAAAAACAAGACTGGCAAGGATATGATAGGGCAGGCAATTCCAAGTGTTTCACCGGGGATTGCAGCCAGCTACTTTCAGAAAACAGAGTGTTTCTGTTTTACTGAACAATTATTGAAGGCGGGGGAAGAGAAGGTGATGCCAGTACTGTTTATTGTAGATCCGTCGATTTCAGAGGATGTACGTGAAATTACCTTGTCATATACATTTTTCATAAAACCAGGCACAGAGGAGGCCGGCAGCAGAGTAAAGACATCTTCTGTCAGCAAGACCTCGGCAAACCACACAAACTAGGGAAATAAAAAATGTCTACCACAAACCATGGTGAATATTTCATACCAGAACCAAGCAAATGGCCACTCGTCGGAACAGTTGCTCTGACGACAACAGTTATTGGTGCGGTTACATCCATCCACGGTGGCTCTGTTAACTGGATATTGCCTGTCGGTATCTTGCTGATAGCCTATTTGTTCTACGGCTGGTTCGGCGCAGTTATTGATGAATCACAGGCCAATAACTACAACGACCAGGTTGATCGTTCGTTCCGCATTGGTATGCTCTGGTTCATTTTTTCCGAAGTAATGTTTTTTGCTGCCTTCTTCGGCGCACTCTTTTATGCGCGCACGATAGCAGTGCCATGGTTAGGCGGCGCCAGCAACAACGCCATGACTAACGAATTATTGTGGCCCGGCTTCCAGGCTGTATGGCCTTTGCTGACTAACCCCGATAATACGAAATTTGTTCCACCGGAACATGCAATGGGGGCACTCGGTCTGCCGGCGATTAATACCGCATTACTGCTGACTTCCAGTGTGACGATTACACTTGCCCACCATGCTCTACGTGCTGGACATCGTAAGCCACTAATCTGGTGGCTGGCGGCAACTGTTGCTTTGGGTGTTGCCTTCATCTTTTTCCAGGTAGAAGAATATATGGTGGCCTACCAGGAAATGGGTTTGACCCTTTCCTCCGGTATCTACGGTAGTACGTTCTTTATGCTGACTGGATTTCATGGATTCCATGTCACGATGGGTGCAACCATGATTGCTATCATCCTTGTCCGCGCTATAAAGGGGCACTTCACTCCCGAAAAACATTTTGCATTTGAAGCTGTTGCCTGGTACTGGCATTTTGTTGATGTAGTCTGGCTGGGTCTTTATATCTTCGTTTACTGGTTGTAATGAAGCGGGGAAGTAATAATCTAATTTTTTTAAAAAGCAGGAGCATCTGGCGATTAAGATTTAAGTGATTGTTAGTAAGCTGACTCACAGGCCATGGGAGGTTATCACCCCCGTGGCCTGTCCTATTATGAGCAGGATAAAAAGGAACACTGAGAGGCCAATGCGCCAGGTCAGCGACTTCAGCATTTTTCCAGATGTGTCTCCCTTTGCCATGCTAAACAGGGCTGAACCCAGGCTGATTAAGATCAGCAATAGCAGGGACAGGACAATTATCTTATATATCAGTGGCATTTTTGTACTCGTGTGTAATAAAGGGGATTCATTGATCCATGAACTGGATATTTAAAATCCGTCTGTTTAGTCTGGATGTAGGGAATTACCGATTCAGTCCGGGTTTGTTAGTGTCTATCCTTACTTTTACACTGGCTTATGTCATGTTCTCTCTTGGCCAATGGCAAATTTCTCGCGCACAGTATAAAGATAATCTGCAGCAGAAAATAGCAGAACGTCAGGATAATCCTGCTATTGGTTATAATGAACTTCCTTACGAAGAGAAGGACAGGGTGTTCTTACCTGTCAGGTTTAGCGGAAGCTATGACAGCAAACACTCAATATATTTTGATAACAGGATTGTTGATGGAATCGTCGGTTATGATGTTTATTCACCTTTCAAGCTTGAAAATAACGTTACAGTTCTGGTAAATCGGGGCTTCATTGCCCAGGGTAAATCAAGATTGGATCTACCGGACTTCGAAACACCATCGGATACAGTTATAATACGCGGCCTGTTGGAAAAGCCGCCATCAAAGGGCCTTTTATTGTCTGATAATCTACATCAAGGGAACCAGTGGCCGGTAGTTCTTCAATATATCGATATTCCTGAACTTGAATTGAAATTAGATTACCCCTTGATGAATATGGTTTTCAGGTTGGCTGAGAATGAAGCCGGTGGATTAAAATATCACCAACCTGTAGTCAAGCTCGACAGTGCGAAAAATAACGGTTATGCATTTCAATGGTTTGCCATGATGTCAGCATTACTTAGCCTGTATTTCGTCGTGAATACCAGAAAGCGGACATGATTTGAAAATGAATGAAAAGACTAAATTAACGAGTAATAAAAATCCCTACACGCTCTGGTTTGTAGTGTTTGCTTTTGTTGCCCCTGCCGTAGTGGCATATCTTATGTACTTTTTCGGTGATATCAGGTCTTTTACAAACCACGGTGAAATACTCAATCCTGTGGTCGATATCTCCGCACTAAAACTACGAGATGAAGAAAATCAATTGATACCGAGGGACACCCTGACATACAAGTGGAGAATAATATCGTTTGTTGGTGCAGACTGTGATGAGTCGTGTAAAAAAAGAATCCACGACATGCGGCAAATACACAAGTCGCTGGCAAAAGACCAGCATCGAGTAATACGAATGATTGTGCATCTTGATGCGCCATCGACAGAACTGAATGCACTTATAGCACGAGAGTATCCAAATGCATTGAATATGTATGGTGACGAGAAAGATATATCATCTGCCCTAGGGGATTCAGCCAGAATTCATCAAAATGAAACCTATATTATGGACCCAATTGGTAATGTGATGATGCGGTTTACGCAGGATCAACCGAATCAGCTATTACTGAAAGACCTGAAAAAGTTATTGAAAGTATCACAGATAGGATGAGAACACCGCGAGTGAGGAAATCACAATCTGCTTATTGTGAAGTAAACAGATAATTTAATATGAATACTGAAACAGTACATACTAAGAACGCCAGCTGGAGAGATTATTTAGATCTTTGCAAGCCACGAGTCATTACCTTACTGGTTATTACAGCTATGGTTGGCGTTGTACTAGCCAGCCCGCCTGGCGAGCTTTCACTATTTATCCTTATAGTGTCTTCGATTGGCATAGGGCTGGGTTCAGCCGCAGGTGCCGCGATAAACCAGCTGGTCGAACGAGAAACTGATGCAGAAATGGCGCGAACAGAGAATCGCCCTCTTCCGCAGGGCCGCGTAGACCAGCAGCATGCGTTTGTTTTTGCTCTCCTGCTGGCAGCCAGTTCAGTATTTATCTTAACTGCGTGGATAAACGTGCTGACAGCCGTTTTAACTTTTGCCAGCATGATCGGCTATGCAGTGATCTATACCATGTACCTGAAAAAAGCCACACCACAGAACATCGTTATAGGTGGACTGGCGGGAGCTATGCCGCCCTTGCTTGGCTGGGTATCCGTGACCAATAGTATCGATCCGCAGGGGTTGTTGCTGGTATTGATAATATATACCTGGACACCGCCTCATTTCTGGGCACTGGCAATACATCGGCGGGATGATTATGCAAAGGTTAACCTGCCAATGCTACCGGTAACACACGGTATTGAATTTACAAAATATTCAATACTTGGTTATACCATTATAATGATTCTGGTCACCTTTCTACCTTATTTGATATTCATGAGTGGATGGATTTACCTGGCTTCTGCAATAGTGTTAAACCTGTATTTTCTTTATATGGTTCTGCTGCTAATGTTTAGTAAGCGCGAAAATGTGGCTATGAAGACATTCGTCTATTCCATTAATTATTTATTACTACTTTTTGTTTCAATGGTCGTTGATCATTACCTGGTAGTTATTTGAGTAAACTAACTATGAACATAAAAAATACTATATTGATCCTAATCGTTGCTGCGCTGGCAATTGCTGCAGGTAGCTGGTTTTCTTCAAAACAGAAAACTGATAAAGAGCAGGCGATTGAAGCCGCACGTACAAAGTTTGCCAGCGTCCAGGGTAATATTCTCTCTCCGCCACGCAAAATAGCAGTGCCGGAACTGATAAAGCACGATGGGACTGCATTCAATGGCAAAGATTTACAGGGTCACTGGAGTATCCTGTTTTTTGGCTTTACTAATTGTCATATGGTTTGCCCGACAGCTATGAGTATGCTGGCACAGGCTAAAAAGCTGGCTGAAGACCAAAAGGTAGATTTTCCGCAGGTGTATCTTGTGTCTGTTGACCCTGAGCGTGATGATCCGGCTACTATGAGCAAGTTTGTAACCGGTTTTGACAAGGACTTCATTGGTGTTACCGGTGATCCAGAATCAATAAAAGCCCTGTCTTTGCAGATGAGCGTTATTTTCATGCGTGCGCAGTCGGAAAAAGCTGATGAGAGTGGTAAGAGCAGTGCTGACAAAGGTGGCGATGAAAACTACCAGATTGACCACAGTGCAGCCATGCTGTTGATTAACCCGCAAGGTAGTTTAACGGCTTTCCTCAATGCGCCGCATACACCGGCAAGAATAGTGAAAGATATTCAGGTCGTTTCTGAACAGTAGTTGTTGACTGTTTCCGGAGCCCGAACTACGAATCCGGATATATTCTGTTTTCATTAAATTATTAGATGGCTATCAGCTATCTAATAATTCATGCACCTGCTGTTGACATGACGAGCTTGACGATGCCGACAACGGCCAGCACGAATACAATTGCAAACAGGATTCCGCCGATAAT
>JASJFV010000119.1:0-9397 GCA_033791885.1 Gammaproteobacteria bacterium
AGTTGGATAGGCAGCCATTGGACTAAAGCTAAGTGTCAGTATGACAAGATAAGAGACAATCTTTCTAAATATACTTACCCCTGATCCCGCAGAAACATCAGGACTCTTGTCACATTGAGTAATAGGCATATAGATTTCTCCCTTAGCGGTGCTATTATTATTGTCTTTCATAAAGCTTATTCTTCTTGTAAATCAGCTCTCAGGAACAAGCCTGGTATTTCATCTCTGATTTATTACCCGGGTGCCAGCTATGAAGTCATGCAAGCCCTGCTTTTTAGCGGTAAATGCCACCATGATAAAACCTATCATCAGGATAAATGATGAAAGTATTTTTGCGACGTAACGGACAGTTGCCTTGATGAAGTTTATTCGCTGCCCAGCAGCATCGGTTACCTTCATGCCATGGATTATCATACCAACTGTAGCCTTCCATTATGAGCTCTCCATCCCTGGAAAATAGATACAGCTGACAACATTCATACTATATTTGTCATATTACCGGAAATATCAACTGTTCTTAAACTGTCCCAAACCGGTACATTCAGAAACTCTGAGATTTTTTTCGCATCACGTCGAAGATTCAGTAAGTCACTATGATCCATAACATTCAGACGCTCACTATTCTTAAGTACAAGGTTTAACTCATAAGATGAGTAACCGGTGCTTTTGTCTACATAAATACGTTCTTCTATAATCTGCAGGGCATGTATATTTGCTAGCGTACACCACTCATTTCGCTTTTTTACTTCCCGGCTATCCAATCCGGGTTTTCCTCGCCAGTAGTAACCAACACTGCGATCGAAATTTACTGTTTTTGTTAACAGGCGCAGCTTGTTTAATCCTTTAGCTAGCATAAATACTGCCGCAGCAATGACAATGTACTGAAACAAATTATTCTTTTTTAAATCAATAGTTAAAAAATCGGTCAGAAAATCAACACCAGAACCCGTCAGGGCTATAAGCAGCAGTACGATTCCAATCAAAATAATAAAAAACGGCACAAGAAACATCCGCGCGACAGTTTTTGTTTGTAAACGATCCGCCGTCATTTCCCTGATACTATGAGAATGCCCTTTGAAACCGTCTTTCACCAGGGGTTGCCAGCTGGTGTTCATGGCAACGGCATCACCAAGTTCTCCTGGATCGAACGGTTTTACGTTTTCTGCCAGGTTATTCATAACCTCATTAAGCTTGTCTAATAATGCCATCGAACCCTCCTATGCAAAATTATTCTGCTTGTCAATTATTTTTGTTCTCAACAAAAGTACCTGCAATGAAATCATGCAAGCCACGCTTTTTAGCTGTAAATGCAACCATAATAAAACCTATCATCAGGATAAATGACGAAAGAAATTTTGCGACATAACGAACAGTCGCCTTGACGAAATTGATTCGCTGTCCAGCCACATCAGTTACCTTCATGCCCAGTATTTTCTTGCCGATCGTTGCTTGCCATACTGAACTCTCAAGCCCGGCGAAATAGATCCAGCTTGCAACTAGCATAATGATCTGGGGCATGGATACTGTAACTGTAGTGACTTCAACGTTTTCTGTTTTCAACACTTCGGGAATCACAGTGCCGAAAATCATCGTTACTGGAAAAGCGATTATGAAAGCATCAATTAAATACGCGATGACCCGCTTCCAGAAGCCACCGTAGCTTTTTTTGATCTCACTCATCACTGTAAAAGCAGAATATTTATTGCTGTTCGCAACTATTTGCAGGACTTTATGGCTTTGTTATGTGTCATGCCGATCGAATTGGTCTTGTTGAGTATTTTGGTTGAGGTCGTGCTGCGGCTGGTCGCTTCAACTTTAACAGCGGCGTCCCAGGCATCTCCCCTATTCATACCTTTGGCCTGATTGGCAATATATGCGGCACCAATAGTCTCGTAGAGGGCATAATCATCGTCACCTACTTCAGACTTCAGCAGGTCTGCAGCACAGGCACAAATCTTGTCTGACTTAGTGCACATATCGACTACTGAATCTGCGATTGCACTGCAACTGAAGAATATTGCCAGAATTGGTATAAGTAGTTTTTGCATTATTGTTATCCTTATTGTTATTTTTTCTTGTTAATTGAGTTTTTAGTTACTACTGAGGAAAAGTCTTAAACCTGTTTTATCACATACGCGCTACCAATTATAGCGTTATACATGTGACGCTATTCTGCCAACAATTTCATCTGCATAAACACCGGGGCGGATGAAATATTTATCGGAAATCTAGCTGCTATCACTGACCTAATTGAACAAGGCAGCAATAGATGGGACTTACGCGAATATCCGGGATATAACAAAGCCCACAAATATTGTGCTAATGTTATCAATTAAGATGATTATCTATATTAGATTTTTCTGATATACTGTAATCATTTATCGAATATATTATGGGTGTCGAAATGAATAGAAATCACATTAAAATCATGTCTCTGCTTGCGGGGCTGATTATTGCGCCAGGTTCGCAGGCAGCTGAAACTTTAGCCAGCCAGGCTAGTAGCACTCAGGGAAAAGCAGTAATCACACCAACTGTGCCCTACAGCTATGCATACCCGGCACCCGTATACAACGGACCCTACTACCCCCAAAACAGGCAGGCTTTTTATAGCCGGAACGCCAATCGATTTAATGGCCGAAATGATTTTCGCGGCAACAATAGAATGAACCATATGAACCGCGCTGTGAGTAACATGATTTCTGACATGTTTGGAGATACCGCTGGCGATTTTGAATTCGACATGAACATCAAATTCAAGGCCAAAGGGAAAGGTAAAGGCAAGGCCAGTGGTCGGGGTTACTCAGATAGCAGAATGCAACAGCGCTATAATGGTGACTATCGCGGGAACTACCAGGGTAGAGGTAATTACTATGGTGGCGGAAATGCCTATCAGTACCAGGGCTACCGGGGTTACGGTTATCCTGCTTATGCGCCAGCCACTTCTGCTAGCCCAGCACCGTCAATGAATACTGCTTACCCTCCACAACCGGCTTCTAAGGCTCAACCAGAAAGCAAAAACATAAAAGCCGAATAATCCAGGATTATCCTGTATATATAGCTTTCAACCCAGGCTTGATAAAACTCTTAAGTCTTTAAGCACTCCCTGACTTACGTGTTGTTGATATCAGGATAAGCAGCGTCATAGCTGCCATCACCATAATGATGACCGGTCCTGCTGGATAATCCAACAATGCGGCAGCCGCGAGGCCACCCACGTAGGCCGCAATGCCAATACTGTATGCAGCCAGCAACTGGTTCTTTTCAAGTCGAACTGTCGCCAGCGCCGGCAGGATCAGGCTGGCAAATACCAGGTAGACACCGACCAGCTGCACCGAAGCAGTAATCGTCACAGCGAACACCAGGTAGAAAAGTAAGCGATTTCCTTCAGACACGATGAAACGGCGAAGCAGAAGAACAGTCGCATATAAAACAGCAACGGGAAGCAGATCTCGATAATCGACCCACAGAATCTGCCCGATCAGAATCTCCTTCAGATGCTCTCCACCCTGGGGATGACTGGCGAGCAGAAGCAGGCTGGCACTTGAAGCGACAACAAAGGTTGCCCCGATGACGGCTTCCTGGACATCCGGCCATTTCTTCTCAGCCCAATAGAGTAATAATGCTCCCGTGAGCGCTGCACATACTGCCGCTAGCTGTACTTCCCAGCCTTCATGAATACCTGCAGTGAAGGCGATGATGACGCCCAAACCGGCGATTTGTGCAATCGCCAGGTCAATAAAGATTATCCCCCTGGCCAATACTTCGCGCCCGAGCGGAACATGCGTCGAAAGCACTAGCAGACCGGCAAGTAGCGCTGGGAATAAAATACCTATTTCCAGGCTAGTCATGTCAACCGCCCTGCGCCTTCAAAAGCCGGGTTACTATGTCTTCGTACCAGCTAAACAGGTCTTCAGCTTCTGCTGTGCCGCCGACTGTAGAAGGCAGCAGAACGACTGGGGCGCCTGACTGACTGGAAAACCAGTTAATCGCTTTTGATTCCTGGTACTGGGAATGGATGATTAGCAGCCCGGATAAGCCTTTTGTACGATCGAGCACATTCGCCAGGTAGCTGCTTCCTGGCGGCACACCCGGTTTCGGTTCCAGCGATGCCACTTCCTCAAGGCCGAGCCAATCCTGCAGGTACACCCAGCTACGGTGGTAAACGACGACCGGCATCCCGCGTAGTGGAGCAGCTTTCTGTTCCCATGCAGCGATTGCACCCTGCCAGCGCACTGTAAACTCAGCCAGGTTCTGACGATAGAGTTCTGCATTTTCACTATCAAGCAGTGACAATCGCTGCATAATCGCTTCAGCCGCGGGTAACATATTTCGCGGATCCGTCTGTAGATGCGGGTTACCGGCTGCATGCACATCACCTCCACTGCGATCTAGGGTGGCGGGTTTGTCCTTCAGCTGAATGCTGTCTGCAATCATCAAGTGGCCAGGTTGCCCTGCAAGGATGCGCTTGTTACTGCCTTTTCTTTGCAACAGTGGCAACCAACCTGCTTCAAGGTCTGCACCAGTGCAAATCAGCAAATCAGCGCGCCTTATTTTTGAAATAAGGCTGGGACGCGCCTGTACATAATGCGGGTCCTGACTCGGCCTGGTTGCTGAGTCAACCTTGACATGGTCACCAGCGAGTTCTTTTACCAGTGCCGCCCATTCAGGTTCACAGGCAAACACCCGCATAGCGGCAGTCGCTGGCAGTGACAGGAAGAAAACAGCTGATAAAGCGAATACTGTAAAATATTTAACCATTATCAATGCCTCAGTACTGATGTGCGCCATGGGCACCAAGGCCCAGGATATACTGCAGTATCCATTGATTTTCGACCTCGGGTGATGATTCATCTCGGTTGTACTGCAGACGGAAACGACTGAATTCAGAATTTGACCAGTCTGTCATCAGGCTGAATCGCTGTGGTTTATGTCCTTCATTATCAAGACCTGCCTCTGTAATCAGCTCATCATCAGAGCCGGAAGCAGAGCTATCAAGCGCATCGTAGCGCAGACCAACCCGCCAGCGCGGGATAAACTGATATACCGCCTGCGCATACCAACCCGACTGATCGCCCTGGTAACTGCCAGATTCATCACTGGCTGTTAACATGCCATCATCTTTACGTCGATAATATTCATATTGCAGTTGCAGATTTCGTTGCCGTCGATTGCCATTGGGTGCCCATTTCCAGACAAAATCTACACCCCAGGTTTTACTGTCACCGTTGAATGCTACCGGATCATGTTCACCCTCTTCTTCTGAATGTGCATGAGTGCCTAGCGATGATCTGTTTCCTGTATCCGCATCGAGATAAGAAATCCCCGCCAGCCAACTGCTGCTGTCCCCGATATCACCACCGGTTTTTGCATACAGCGTATAAGCACCGACATCATTACCTGATTTTGTTGACAAAGGAAAACGCGAGCCGCGGAATAGCTCTGAACCGAATGAAAGATAAAGATCAGTCGGCGCCAGCCAGCTTAACTGCAAGCCATCATCAAGCAGATGGTTGCCGAAAAGCGCACGGTAAACCAGTGGCGCATCCGCAAAGTCCCACTGGTGTTCATGTTGTGAATTGAGATAGCCAATGTCCGAGTAAAAGCGCCCGCCTCTGACGGTCAGGCCATAGTTCAGCCCTAGGGTCTGAAAAAAAGCCTCCTCGATTTCTACTTCTGTTTCACCCTCATGGTATCCGAAAGCCAGGGTGAAACGTCCATAGAACTTGTCGTCAGCATTCGCGCTAATAACCAGTTCGCTATGGCCGAGGGCTAAACCTGATGTACCGGGCCCCGCTTCAGCTCCTAGCATGAAACCAGGTATTTCATAACTCTCCGGGTCCTGGCTGAAAGAGCGGTAGCGGCCGTCAAGTATCAGGCTGATATCAGGATTAAATGATTTCGATCCAGATGCATCTGAAGGTGCTGACTCCACTGCAGTAGCGACGTTTTCAGGTACAGCCTGAGGTTGCTGTACAACCGGTTTCTGCTGGTTTGCTATTTCTGTCGCACGCAGTCGCTTTTCCAGCTCTTCAATCTTGTTGTTATATTCCAGCTTGAGCTGTTCGAGTTGCTGACGTAGCTGTTCAATTTCCGGATCTTCTGCCCACGCAGAATTGCTAAGAAAACATAGCATCAAGGCAAGTACGGGAACAATTTTGGGATTCATCACCAATTACCCTCTTTCAATCAATAGATTCAATACATAAAGAACAGTCCTCAATACAGGACCGGTATTACACAATCAGAGATTCAAAAGGCAGGAGGTGCCCGGCTGGAGTATGGTGAAAGAGATAATTGATATGCTACCTGCGTTCCGGTTACGACATCATGCAGGAACAAAAGGTGCTCTAAATGCAGAACCGCGCAGGTGTTGCCCAGACCACTGCTATTCTCAACAGAGAGAAATGCGGTACAGCTCGTGTCTGTGGTGTGAAACAGGTGTTGCGAAGCATGGGCAAGAGAAAAAAATGAAGCGAGTATCAATACCAGGCTGAATAACACAGCCAGTCGTGTATTGGATAGATAAGTTTTTTTCGCTCTCGACATGGCTGGAAATTATATTGGCGATATGTGCAGAAATAAATAATGCAGCTGTTTTGGTATGTTCAATTACAAATCTCGTGGTCTGATGGTTAACACCACTTTACCCGATGCACTGGATAAATCACACCAGTTTTCACAATCAAACTCCAGCCTAACAACATTGCAGGTCGACATGGCACCGACAGCATCTTCTGCCAGGTTATGTGCAAGATCTTCCATTCCAGGGTTATGCCCTACCAGGGCGATGTCCGAATTTATATCTTGCTGCTCTGCAAGACAGGAAAGTAAATGGTGCGCACTGGCACCATACATGTCGGAACGATATTCGATCAAATCATCATCGATAGCTACTCCCTGCCTTAACAATGACAGCGTCTGCCTTGCCCGCCTGGCGTCGCTGCACAGCACCCTGTCGAATGAAATACCCGCCTCTTCTAATACTGCTCCAACTTTCGGCGCATCATGAATTCCACGTTTGTTCAGAGGACGCTCAAAATCCGTAAAAGACGGATTGTCCCAGGAGGATTTTGCATGTCGGATCAGGGTCAGGTGTTTCATCGCTACTCATACATGATTGAAGCTTGTGAGTTTTTTATACCTGGTGAATATACATTAGTTTGATTGCTTAAAGTATCTAGCTCAGCACCAATGTGGCGGCGCATTTCATCACGAAAATTATCGACACCGATGAAGAACTCCCGCATCAGAACTACCCAGTCATACTGACCACGACGCGTCAGCTTGATCGTATCACCATCATCTCGAATCAATCCGAGTGTATGCAGAAGGTCCAGTTCTTTCCATAGTAAGCTTGAAAAATGACCATCATATTTCAACTCCATTTCTGCCTTGTTGAGAGACCCACCGAACAGAGTCATGACCAGGTCATAATGCGCCTGTTCATTTTTGGACAATGACCTCACGGCCGTCATCGCTGAGCCTTTTTCACGGATAAACTGCTCATAGCGCCTGAGGGAAAATGTGTTTGAGTACATAGCTCCGTTGAGGTAACTGAAGGAACCACTGCCTGCGCCGACATAACTGCTATCTGAAATAATGTATTCATCGACCATTCCCTGTTTTCGTGAGAAACACCAGACAGATGACAGCCCATATTCGTCATCCAGGCGGCTACGGATCAGATTGTAATAGGCTTCTTCATTAGCAGACTCTGGTATTCCCATACTACGTTTCATTTCACGCACCGTGTGAATTGATGTCATCAGGGGATAATAAGAAATCTGATCAACGCCCACTTCATCAAGCAGTATACTCAGGTCTTCGTGCAACGAGTCTTCAGTCTGCCTGGGGAGGTTGATAATCATGTCTGCATTGACAGTATCAAACTGCCCCTGCGCGAACAGCAAGCGTTCAACATTCTCCTTTCCACTGCCGTAAGCATCATAACGCCCCATCCTTTTCAGCAAGTCATCATCGAAGCTCTGCATACCTGTTGACAATCTGTTTACGCCGACCGCTTTGAGGTGAGTAAAGACTTCTTTGTTGAGATGGTTCGGATTTGTCTCGACTGATATCTGCTGTACAGGAAATAGTGATTGCACCAGCACTAGCGTTTTCTCAAGCTCATCCGGCATCACAGTGGGTGTGCCACCTCCGACATACACTATCGAAGGTTGATGACCCTTCTCAGCAATCAGCATGATTTCCTGGCGTAATGTTTGAAAATATGCCCTGGCAGTATCGTGGTTATTCAGAAGTACACGGTGAAATGAACAAAATGGACAGAGTGATTCGCAGAATGGTATATGCAGATACAGAACATCCGGCCTGGCACTTGTAGAATCAGGCAGATATGCCAGATCGCCCAAATCAAAATGCATCAGCCGTGTAAAGGTCTTGTGCAGGAAAGTACCTAGCAGTTTTTCTCTTAGATGCATTATACCTACTGGCCATGATTCTTATTGTTCGGTGACACTTAGCTTTCGGACAATGCGTGAATCTGTTGGTAACGAAAGCAGTCAGTGGTATGGTCATTCACCATACCAATTGCCTGCATATAAGCATAACAGATTGTGCTGCCGACGAAACGAAATCCGCGTTTTTTAAGGCCCTTACTCATGGTGTCAGACTCTGCGCTATTGGCCGGTATATCAGAATGCGATCTATGGCTATTGCTTATCACCTTACCATCGGTGAACTGCCAGATGTAATGATCAAAACTGCCAAACTCAGCCTGTACATCAAGGAACAGCCTGGCGTTGCTGACAGCTGATGACACCTTGAGTCGATTACGTACTATGCCGGCATCATTCAATAGTTTTTCTATCTTCTTTTCTGAATATTCTGCAACCAGCATGGGGTCAAACTGGTCGAACACTTTGCGGTAGTGGTCTCTTTTTTTCAGGATGGTAATCCAGCTCAGGCCTGCCTGGGCACCTTCGAGAATCAGAAATTCAAACAGGCGCTGATCATCGTGTAATGGTACACCCCATTCCTTGTCATGATAGACGATTTCAATATCTGAACCTGTGCACCATTCACATCTTGATTTTTCTGTTGTCATTATTTCCTCTGTGTCATGCTATGTGAACTGACTACAGCATACAAAATATTAAAGGATTATGTACATCGATTGATGATCATAATCGCTGATCAGCCTGTGATAATATCTACCAATGAAGAAACTATCCATCATCAAGTTATTTAGCTTTAGCTTATTAATCCTTACTTCCTGTAGCCAGGACACAAACAGCCCGGAACAGCAGATTCAAAGTATCATTTCAGCGATGGAAGCAGCAGTCGAACAGCGTTCGCTCGAGAGTGTCAAAGAACTGGTCTCCAGTGAATATAAAGATGAATGGAATGGCAGCAGGCGGGCTGCCCTGCGCTCACT
>JASJFV010000120.1:0-6069 GCA_033791885.1 Gammaproteobacteria bacterium
GTGAATACATCTTGCCATCCATGGATGGAGCAAATGTAATAGGACTGTAGGGTACTGCCGTCCCACAAATAATATCTAGAGACATGGATTGGAGGTATCTTGCTGAGACCGTCAGCCGCATGGCAGGTTTTTGCTCCTGCAAAACCTGGACTTCCACCGTCCGTGGTGGTCGGCTGCGGGTGTTGAGCCGCCAGGGATGGCAGATATATGCTCCTGCAATATCTGCATTTCCTACATCCGTGTAGGTCGGTTCACGGCGTGTCTCAGCAAGGTACCTCCGGTTTATGTTGGTTGTAAACAATGGTTTTTAGGCAGATACACTGGCACCGAGACATGAATTGCGTGTCACCGCCAAAGACACGCCGTGAACCCATCCATGGGGGCTCGAACCCCGCATCCTTGCGGGATACGGTCTTTGGCGGTGACACGCAATTCATCTCTCTCATATTTGTGGAACAGCAGTGCTGGGTGCAGTGCTTTTCGATTGAGACTTTCATAGAGAATCTAAAACCAGTCTTTTCGTTTGCTATCCATAGTTGGAAATAATAGTTGACTGGATACCGGCCCGCCGCACGAAACTGAACTCATCAATCTGTGATAAAAATGCGGCTGCATATAGACTGTCTCGCCAGTTATCGCCCAGCATTCGTCGAATCGCCAGGTAGGGCATGACAGGGTCGAGATGCACCGGGGTTACTCCTGAAGCTGTATTAAATAATCGGGCGTTTCGGATTTGGAGAAGATATCAATTCGAGTAAACATCGATGTTATAGATGCGATAAAACTGTTCATCTATCACCCTGTTTACCGTTTCGTTATCCATGCCATCGTAAATCATGATGCGGCCCCGGCCCCGGCCTCAGCTTTCAGCATGATTTCGCTATGCGTAAACAGAGTCTTTTCATAAAAGCTGTTGTTGGCGAAAGCTGGTGTCGCAGTTTATGTCATTGGTCTAAAAAGAGACTTCGATACGGGTGCCTTTGCCGGGAAAACTATTTATCTCTAATAACCAGTGAAATCGCTCGGAAAGCCGTTTGACGATGGTTAATCCGACACCATGTCCGATACTGGCATTGTTGCTGGCACGATAGTGGGGAATGAAAATCTTGTTGATCTCTTCCTTACTCATACCTATACCGCTATCCTCGATGATAACGCTTTTTTCAGTTATGGTAATTTTTATAGCGCCGGTATCGGTATACAGGATCGCATTTCGAATCAGGTTACCCAGTAAAATAGAAAGTACTTTATCTGATGCAGTGATAACTAGAACATGATGTTCAGTCACTGAAACAGGTATGTTCTTAAGCCGGTTGAATGGTTTGGTTCTTTCGATTTCTTGTTTGACTATATCGTTAACATTAACCGCTTCCATCAATAAGGCGTCATCGGATTCACGGGCAAGCAGTAAGAAGGCCTCGGTAAGATCTTCCATATCATCTGCAGCACGCCTTATTTTCTGCAGGCTGTTTGACGCGAGTTCAGATAACGAATGTTCGCTCTGTAACATATCGGTTGCGATACGGATGACGGTTAGCGGGCTTCTTAACTCATGACTGGCATCACGGGTAAAGTTTCTCTCTCGTTCGATAAAATTATCCACCCTTTCACCGAGATGGACGATAGAGTTGGCTAATAGCTGAATCTCATCGTCGGTTTCAAAAGGTATCTCATCGAGGTTGATCGGGGAGATCTGCTTAGCGCTAAAGTCGATCCTGTTTACCTGGTTGGCCAGCCAGCTGACTGGAGAGACCATGCGCCGGCTGAAACGGTAGGAGAACCATGTTGTCGCATACAGGAATATCAGGGTCAGCGGGAACAGGCCGTAATATATCGCCAGGGAATCCACCTGGTCACGGTAGTACAACAGGTAAAGGTCATGGTCACCTTGCCTGGTCTTGTAGACCACGATGTGTTGCTCACTACTCTCATGGAAGCCCTGTGTCAGTGGTAATCCTGTTTTTATCTCCTCGGGTAAGTGTTCGATATCAAAATAACCGGTCAGGTTCTGCGTGTCAGGAAGCGGAAAAGTATCGTCAGACTGATATCGTTCCCAGAAATATTCGGCCTCCTGTTGTATGGCCTCTTTGATAAGGGTTTCTTCGAGAACAACTTTAGCGAAGAATACACTGAGTAATGCTGCGATACTGATAAATAAACCTTGAATGATAAAGGCGCGATTTATCTTGTGTATAAGGCCTCTATGCGGTTTCATTCGAATCGATGATCTTGAAGCCATTGCCCTGTGCGACTGTGAGTCGTGCGGTTAAAGAAACTGAATGTGATATGTAAGACTTGACCTCCGTCTTTCAAGGCAAAGGATATGCTTTCACGCCGGGTAGATACTCCGAAGTGCATTGCAAGCAGAACAACCTGATGACAAAAAAAAGCAGGCCACTGAGGGCCTGCTTTAAGGTTGAGCCATGTAATCAATGGCTACTAGTCGAGTGTAATGACCGCATCAATTACATGAATGACGCCGTTGGTTGCGGGTATGTCGAAGGTCGTAACCTGCGCGCCATCAACCGTGAACTTGTCGGAGTCGATTGCGAAATTAACCGTTTCTCCATTAAGCGTTGGTACGTCAGCTCCATTCAGGGTGAAAGCAGTTACGGAATCAACGGAACCGGAAACCACATGCTTGAGTAGAATGTCTGACAGATCTGGATTTGCCAACAAATCTCCAGCACTTATTCCCAGATTGGTCAGCAGAGCTGTAAATGCCGCATCTGTTGGAGCAAATACAGTGAAGTCACCCGCAGCGTTCAGTGTAGCATCAAGGCCAGCGGTCTGAAGGGCTAAGGCAAGAATAGTAAAGTCTGTGCTAGCTTCGGCGATTTGGGTAATCGTCTGGGTAGGTGTGGCGGCTTCAACTGGCGGCAGCAACACGGTGTCAATCACATGAATAATGCCGTTGCTGGCATCCACGTTCGGATCGCTGATTCCCGACAGGTTGGCGAACAACTCTGAGCCACTCAGGGACAGTGCCATATTATCACTATTGCCCATTTCGACTGTATTGCCGGCAATCGCGGTCGCCGCAGCGGCATTCACTTCTGCGCCGGAAATAACATGGTAGAGCAGGATGTCAGACAGATTCGGTGATGCCAGTAAGTCTGCAGCAGATATTCCCGCCTCTGTCAGATAAGCCTGAAATGCCGCATCGGTTGGAGCAAACACGGTAAATTTTCCTGACGCATCGGCAAGAACCGTATCCAGATTGGCCGTTTGCAGCGCGGTTACCAAAATGCTGAAGTTACCGTTTGTGTCGGCAACATTCGTGATGGTGCCGGATGTGGCATCGTCTTCGGTCGGTACCAGCACCGCATCGATGACGTGGATTACGCCGTTGCTGGCATCGACGTCAGGGGTTTCTACCCGTGAGGCATTGATGAACAGGTCAGTGCCCTGCAAAGCAACACCGATATCATCTGTGTTGGCGGTCGTTACTGTGGTACCTGCGGCCGCGATTGCCTGGGTGGAATTAATCTCTGCATCGGGCACTACATGGTAGAGCAGGATGTCAGACAGATTCGGTGATGCCAGTAACTCTGCAGCACTTATTCCCAAATCTGTCAGCAAAGCTTCAAACGCCGCATCTGTTGGAGCAAATACGGTGAAGTCTCGCGTCTCGTTAGCCAGTACAGCGTCGAGACCAGAAGCTTGCAGTGCAGCAACCAGTGTTGTAAATGAACCGTTAGCTTCAGCAACCTCGACGATATTGCCGGGCGTGCTGCTGGTATTATTATCGTCATCATCACTACAGGCGATCAGGGTCGTCGCAAGTAACGCAACCGAAAGTGTTTTGTATAAGGATTTCATGTTTGTCTCCAGTGTTATTGAAAAAGTGTTATTGAAAAAATTAAGCAAGCTCAAGTCCATACGTCAGACTTTCAACTATGGTAAATCCGGAAACGTGAAGAAATCGTAAAGATAAGGTGAAAAAAATGTGAAAATGTGAAAATGTTTTCAGTCGGGTTTTGAAGTATGAGTCGTTAAAAACCGATAACTTTGCAGATATCAATCAAATTAGCTGATGGCAAATACCAGGGCAGCTATGCCCGTAAACTACTATAAGGCTGTGTAAGATATTGAACTAATCAAATTTATAACTTGAGTATTGATGGCCGGTCCTGGAAATTCGGCTCAACCAAGCCTTTCTTATGCATGGCTACGCTGGCCATAATTTCTTTCTTGGCTAAGCGAATTAAAGGGGCCGGTGAAAAATAAGAATCATTCCGCATCACTCATTCTCAGCCCATTCCCGCTTTAACTGGATTCAACTCCATATAGGCGGCTGCCTTCCGTTTTATATTTTCTGAATTGCTTCCTAGAAAATAATGGGGTCAGGTCGTACGCCGTCACCGGCAACGTATCTAGCAGGTTAAAGTCCTGTCCGGGGAATTGCCCATTCATCCCGGTAGTACCACAAAGCAGTATTTGAGTAATTAAATGCTGTAAGTTTTGTATGGGCAAAGCTACAGGCCGTAACGCAAGTGAAGCGGTATTAGCCTCGTTAACCAACTGAGGATGTTGCCCCTCTGACTTGCTGTTAGCATGCTTTCACCATTTACGTAAAAGAGCTCAGCAGGCTTATCAAAAATTTATTCAACAAGGTAAGAATCAACCCTCTCCGTAGGCATGCCCTAATCTGCGATGAAAGGCTTCTAAGGTCTTTTGTTGGCCGGTTTTGCTACGCCACTTTCAATCTTCGAGTCTCAATTTAGTGTTCGTTTTGAGTCCTTCATCATCATGCTGATGTGTAAGGTTTAGTATAGAGATGTTTTATAATATGGCAGCTCAAGTCTGAGCCGCTATAGCTCAGTATTCTTTAAGAAGATTTCGATGCGAGTGCCTTCACCGGGAAAACTTTTTATCTTTAGTGGCCAGTGAAACCTTTCTGACAGGCGTTTCACTATCGTCAGTCCGACACCATGACCTACATTGTTACTGTTTTTCGCCCGGTAGTAAGGCATAAATATATTATCGACCTCTTCCTTGTTCATACCAACACCGCTATCTTCGATGATGACGCTTTGTTCTGTTATGGTGATCTGAATGGTGCCTGAGTCTGTATACAGAATGGCATTTCTGATCAGGTTGCCTAGTAACACTGACAGTACTTTATCTGAGGCGTTTATCTGCAGCTGATGTTTTTCGCTTACAGAAATGAGCAGGTTTTTACGCCGGTTAAATGGCTCGGCTCTTTCGACTTCCTGGTGAATGATAGCGTTTACATTCACCGTCTCTATCGTCAAGGCATCATCTGACTCTCTTGCCAGCAGCAAGAAGGCTGCGGTGAGATCTTCCATATCATCTGCAGCACGTTTTATCTTCTGCAGGCTATTCAATGCAGGTGTGGATAAAGACTGTTCACTCTGTAACATATCGGTCGCGATACGGATGACGGTCAGCGGGCTTCTTAATTCATGGCTGGCATCACGGGTAAAGTTTCTCTCTCGTTCGATAAAACGATCCACTCGTTCACCGAGATGGACGATCGAGTTTGCCAACAGCTGAATCTCATCATCAGTTTCAAAAGGTATCTCATCGAGGTTGATTGGGGATATTTTCTTCGCGCTGAAGTCTATCCTGTTTACCTGGCTGGCCAGCCAGCTGACCGGAGAGAGCATGCCACGGCTGAAACGATAGGAGAACCATAAGACGGTGTAGAGGGATATCAGTATCAGGGTTAACGGGAACAGGCCGTAATACATCGCCAGTGAATCGACCTGGTCACGGTAGTACAGCAGGTAAAGATCTTTGTCATCTTGCCTGGTCTTGTATACTACGATATGTTGCTCGGTACTCTCATGAAATCCCTGTGTCAGCGGTAATCTTGTTTTTATATCATCAGGTAATTGTTCGATATCAAAATAACCAGTCAGGTTCTGTGTGTCAGGAAGCGAAAAAGTGTCGTCGGACTGATATCGTTTCCAGAAATATTCAGCCTCCTGCTGGATAGCCTCTTTGATAAGTGTTTCCTCGAGAACGACTTTAGCGAAGAATACACTGAGCAATGCTGCGATACTGATAAATAAACCTTGAAAGATAAAGGCGCGATTTATC
>JASJFV010000121.1:0-3626 GCA_033791885.1 Gammaproteobacteria bacterium
GAGATACAAGCGTCGCATCAGTCGATGGTGTACGGCCCTGATATAAAACACTGCCACGGTCAGTCGGATAATCACTGGTATCAATGATATCCTTAATACCAACAGGCAGGCCATGAAGAGCTCCGAGAGCAAGACCGCGCCGTCGGAAATCATCCGCCTGCCGGGCCTGTTCAAGCGCCACTTCCCTGTCAAGGTGTGCCCAGGCTCCGATGGACTCTTCGACTTCGTCGATTCGTTCGAAACAGGCCTCCACCAACTCGACAGAAGAAATACTTCCCTCCTCTATTGCATCACGTGCATCAAGAGCGGATAAAAGATTTGCATTGTTCATGGGTTTACTCTGTCTATCTCAATATCAGCAACTATACTTTTCCGAACAAATAATCAGGTAGCCACAAGGCTATTCCTGGGAAGTTGTACAGCATAACCATGGAGAAAATTATGATCGCCAGGTAAGGCATAATCCCGCGAAATATATCAATCAGCTTGATATGCGGCGGTGCAACTCCTTTGAGGTAGTAAGCCGCCATTGCCATCGGTGGCGTTAAAAATGACGTTTGCAGGTTCAATGCCACCAAAATACCAAAGAATAATGGGTCGACACTGAAGGTTTCCAGCATTGGCAGAAAGATCGGAACAAAAATGATGATGATTTCTGTCCATTCCAGGGGCCAGCCCAGAATAAAGATTATTGACTGTGCCAGCACCAGGAATCCTACAGTCCCGAGATCCATTGACAACACCCAGTCCTTGATCAAATCATGGCCACCAAGATAAGAAAATACCGATGCAAATGTCCATGAACCTACGAATAACCAGCAAACCATCGCTGATGTTTTCGCAGTGAGGTAAACGGCCTGCTTTAATCTGTCCCAGCTCAGTGAGCGGTAGCAGGCTGCGAGAAACAGGCCACCGAAAGCACCAACACCTGCGGCTTCAGCCGGTGTTGCCAGTCCCATCAAAATGGCACCCAGAACACTCATAATTAATACGGCGAGTGGAATGAATGAGGTTAAAAGCTCCCATAGAATCTGCGGTAAAGGAGGCACATCTTCTTCTTTTGGCTTTGGTGCCAACTTCGGATTTAATGAGGCCCTGCCTACAACATATATCATGTATAAGCCGGCCAGTAACATGCCGGGGAAAAGCGCTGCGGCATACAGACGCAGTGGTGAAATTTCTGCAATAGCGGAATAGACAATCAGCATGATCGAAGGCGGTATTAAAATACCGAGACAGCCACCAGCACAAATCACACCTGCAGCGAAACTTTCATCATATTTAGCTGCTAACATTGCGGGGAATGCAAGCATGCCCATCAAGGTGACAACGGCGCCAATAATCCCCGATGCCGTGGCAAATATTGCACAGGTAAAGAGTGCAGCTACAGCCATCGAGCCCGGCAGGTTGCGTGCGGCCAACTGGATACTGAAAAATAACCGATTGACTATATTGGCTCGCTCTACCACATAGCCCATAAAGAGAAAGAGCGGGACGGCCACCAGAACATCGTTCGACATAACCGAAAAAGTATTCTGTACGAATAAATCGAATATCCTGTTATCGAAGATGGACATCATACGCTCGGGATCGTAATAGGCGTAGTAACCAAATCCGAGGCCCATTGCGACCAGTGTGAATGCAATCGGGAAACCCAGCATAACCATGAAGATAAACAAGCCGAGCATAACTACCGCAACAACTGGATCACTCATTTTTCTTCTCCAAGCTTACGCAAGTCTTCCTGCTCATTCATAAGCATAGTTTCTGTTTCCTGTACATCCTGTAATCGTTGAGGCCATTCCCCGGTTCTAATGCAGATAATACATCTTACTGACTCAGCCACACCCTGTAGAAAAATCAATGTGCCGGAAATTGGAATTAATGTTTTGAAAAAATAGATTTGAATACGGGCAGGACTGCTCCAGCTCACTTCTTTGTAAAACCAGGAATCTGCTGCAAAATGATAACCATAATACATTAGCGCAACTGCACCGGGCCCAAGGAACAGAATATAGAGAACCAGGTCTATTTTTGCCTGTGTTTTATTACTCAACAGGCGATAAAGAACATCGCCTCTTACGTGTGCACCTTGCGATAATGTATAGGCGCCTGCCATCATAAACAGCGCACCATACATCTGCACACTCATATCAAATGCCCAGGTGGTTGGTGCATTGAGCACATAACGTACAAAAACTTCGTAAACGGTGGAGAAGGTTAAGATCACAATACACCAGGCGAAAGCCTTTCCCGTCCAGGCGCTTAAACTATCGATGAAATAGAGGATGCGGGTCATAATACAAACACCATAAGAAATTATTATTCAGATGGGAAAATAAGTGAGGGCGGTTATAGAATCACCGCCCTCTCCATAGTTGTTTCCAACCGTAGTTACTTATGCCGGGCTAATCTAGCCAGCCGATTACAATTTACCAAAGTAATGCTTATAGGCACCAGCGTAATCAGGGTTGTTATTCAGTGCATAAGCGCCATGGCGTTCGGCCCATGCCATCTGAGATTCAATGACCTTCTTGAAGAATGGATCTGAATCGGTAAAGCGCTTGATAACAATATCCCAGGCTTTAAGCTGGTCCTTCATTACACTGTCAGGTGTACGATAAACATTAACACCATGGTCTTTTTTCAGACTAACCAGATCCTGCGAATAACGTTCCATGGCTTTCCAGGCCATATCCGCAGATGCTGCTTCAGTAGCGTACTCCAGAATTGCCTGATGTTCCTTAGCCAGGCTGTTAAAGCGTCGCTTATTGAAAATAATTTCGAAACTTTCCTGTGACTGATGGAAACTGGCCAGATGGTAATGCTTGGAAACGTCCTGCATACCAAAATCTTTATCGGAAGTCGGGTTATTAAACTCGGCTGCGTCAATCAAGCCGCTTTTCATCGCAGGCTGGATTTCACCACCGGGCAGTTGCACTACTGACATGCCCATTTCCTGCAGTACATCAGCAGCCAGTCCTACCGTACGGTACTTAAGGCCCTTCAACTGACTACTCTTTGTAATATGTTCCTTGAACCAGCCCAGAGGTTGTGCAGGCATAGGACCTGAGAAGAAGCCGACCAGGTCCAGTCTCAAATCAGTCATCAATTCTTCATACAGCGCTCTACCGCCGCCATATTGAATCCAGCCCATCATTTCATTCGCTGACCAGCCGAAGCAGGGTCCGGTACCGAATAGTGAGGCGACGGGACTTTTTGAATACCAGTACGCAGAAACAAAATGTGCACCATCGAGTACACCCTTATGAACCGCAGTTTGCATTTCTGCAGTTTTAACTACCGCGCCAACACCGAGTAAATCAATCTTCAGCGAACCGCCTGACATTTCGTTCACACGACGTACATAGTCTTCTGCAAACTCAAGGAAAATACCGCCACCCCAGGCCGCCTGAACTTTGAGTACTCCCGGTTTTGCTGCAAGAGCAATTGCAGGTGCGGCTAATACTGCTGCGCCTCCAGCGACTGTGGCAGCACCTTTTGTTAGGAATTTACGTCGATTTGTTTTGTTCTCAGTCATTATGAATGTCCTCTCACTTGGATAAATTAATTAGGGCAGTGATACTTATTGTGACCCTGTTAGTTATTATGGAATACATCTAAAT
>JASJFV010000122.1:0-6542 GCA_033791885.1 Gammaproteobacteria bacterium
GATTCAGCTGGCCTGGCGTTGCTAAATGAGCATGGAGAGATCCTCCGCAAACGATCAACGGGTCGAGTAACAGCTCTGCAGGAAAAGGTTGCCAGCGATAAAAAGATGGCAGGTAAAATTGGTATAGCCCACACACGCTGGGCGACCCATGGAAAACCGACGCTTAATAATGCCCATCCCCACATCTGCAATGAGACGGTGGGTCTTGTACATAATGGCATTATTGAAAATCATGAGTCTCTAAAAGCCTCGCAGGAAAAGATGGGATATCGGTTCACTTCCAATACCGACACCGAAGTCATTGTGCATCAGCTTCACCATAATCTTGAACAGTCAGACAGTCTTTTTAGTGCACTAGAAAATACAGTCAAGGAACTAGAAGGTGCATATTCTCTGGCTGTTATCAGTAACCTGGAGCCGGGGAACCTGGTTGTCGCACGCCAGGGCAGCCCGCTGGTCATCGGGCTGTGTGAAGGTGAGAATTTCATCGCCTCTGATGTCTCTGCATTGATATCGAAAACACGAAATTTTATCTTTCTGGAAGAAGGCGATGTCGCATGTATCACAACCGAGGACGTACGTATTGTTGATTTCAATGGTAAGCCTGTGGAGCGTAAGATTCATCAAAGTAAACTGAATTCAGGTGCGGTTGAGTTAGGTGAATATCGGCACTATATGCTGAAAGAAATCTATGAGCAGCCCACGGCAGTCAGTGACACACTGGAAGGACGTTTATCGGGAAACCATCTGTTAGCCGCGACGTTCGGACATGAAGCCGATGAGATATTCAATTCTATTACAAATGTACAAATAATCGCCTGTGGTACAAGTTTCCATGCAGGCCTGGTGGCGCGTTACTGGATGGAAGAGCTTGCTGGAGTGGCTACCTCGGTAGAAGTGGCAAGTGAGTTTCGTTATCGCTCTCACGTAGTTCCGGAAAACTGCCTGGTAATAACCATTTCTCAATCAGGGGAAACTGCAGATACTCTAGCAGCGTTGAAATATGCCCGGGAGATTGGATACAAGCATTCATTATGCATATGTAATGTAGCTGAAAGTTCACTTACCCGTGAGTCGGACATGATGTTGCTGACACACGCTGGTCCAGAGATTGGTGTCGCATCGACCAAGGCATTTACCACCCAGTTAATAGCATTGATGATGGTGGTAATTGCCATTGGTAAACGAAACTCCCTGAGCACCAGTCAGGAAGAAAGAATAGTCAGAGAGCTAAGAAGCTTGCCAGTAAAAATCTCTGAAGCCCTTGAGCTCGATGCAGAAATTGCAAAAATTGCTGAGAAATTTGCCAAAAAGCGGCATGCCCTGTTTCTTGGCAGGGGAACCCACTTCCCCATCGCTATGGAAGGGGCCCTGAAGCTTAAGGAGGTTTCCTACATTCATGCCGAGGCCTATCCAGCGGGAGAACTCAAACATGGGCCGTTGGCCCTAATTGACAACGAGGTACCCGTTATTGCAGTTGCACCAAACAACGAGTTACTGGAAAAATTGAAGTCAAATATTCAGGAAGTCAGGGCACGAGGCGGTGAATTAATTGTATTTGCCGAGCCAGGTGCCGGCTTCAAGGAAGAGAATAGCCTTACTGTAATTGAAGTAGCACCGGTTGACGATATTATTGCACCGATCATTTTTACCATACCTCTGCAGTTGCTGGCTTACCGGGTGGCGCTGATTAAAGGCACTGATGTTGATAAGCCACGTAACCTGGCAAAATCGGTGACGGTCGAGTAAACATACACAGAATGGACGTATCGCATCTGCTTGATGGATTGAATGAACCACAACGAAATGCTGTTGCCGCAGATGAAGGGCCACTGCTGGTGCTTGCCGGCGCTGGCAGCGGCAAAACACGGGTATTAACGCATCGTGTAGCCTGGCTGGTACAGGCATTATCCTATTCCCCATTATCAATATTAGCCGTCACCTTTACCAATAAAGCGGCCAGCGAAATGCGTGGTCGTATCGAGCAGATGCTGGGTTTTCCCGTAGGCGGTATGTGGATGGGGACGTTCCATGGATTGTCACATCGCTTGCTGCGGGCGCACTGGCAGGAAGCTGGACTGCCGGAAAATTTTCAGATCATAGACAGTGATGACCAGAAACGCGTCATTAAACGGCTTATCAGCAGCATGGAACTGGATGATGCCTACTGGCAGCCAAAACAGGGCCAGCTCTTCATAAATCATCATAAAGAGGCCGGCCGTAGAGCGGCTGATGTTATTGCTGGGCATGATCCTCAGCAACAGCAATGGACGAAGGTATACCAGGAATACGAAACGTATTGCCAGCGCGCAGGAATAGTCGATTTTGCTGAGTTATTATTGCGCTCATGGGAGATGATGCACAATAACGAAGTATTGAGACAGCGCTATCGTGAGCGATTTCGCGCCGTACTGGTTGATGAATTCCAGGACACTAACAATATCCAGTACCGATGGTTGAAGGAGTTTGTCGGACCACAGTCGCATATTATGGTTGTGGGTGATGATGACCAGTCGATTTATAGCTGGCGCGGTGCACAGGTAGAAAATATACGTAAATTCGAGAAGGATTTCAGCGGCACGGAAATGGTCCGTCTGGAGCAAAACTACCGCTCGACAGCAACAATCCTCAATGCTGCCAATGCTGTCATCAGTCGTAATGAAGGCAGGATGGGTAAAACACTCTGGACTGATGGCGAAGAGGGTGAGCTGATCAGGCTCTATGCTGCCTTTAATGAGGTTGATGAAGCACGCTTTACTGTTGATCGAATTCAGGGTTGGGTGGAACAGGGAAATTTACGCTCCGAAGTAGCCATTCTATATCGCTCGAATGCACAGAGTCGCAGTTTTGAGGAGGCTTTGTTTAATGCCGCTGTGCCATATAGAGTTTATGGTGGGCTGCGTTTTTTCGAGCGTGCTGAAATCAAGGATGCACTTGCTTATCTTCGACTGACTCTGAATCATGATGATGATACTTCTTTTGAACGTATTGTTAATGTGCCAACACGTGGAATCGGGAATCGTACTCTTGATATTGTCAGGCAGCATGCAAGAGAACATTCTCAAACAATGTGGCAGTCAGCCAGTGCACTCATTAACAGCGGTGTTCTAACAGCCCGTGCAGCAAATGCACTGCGCAGTTTTCTAGAAATGATTGATGCCCTTGCCGCGCAAATGCCGGACCTCGAATTATTTGAACAGGTTGAGCATGTACTGGGACAGACAGAACTGCTCGTTTTTCATGGGAATGCAAAAGGCGAAAAAGCAGAAACACGTGTAGAGAACCTGAAGGAGCTGGTTACAGCAGCGCGTAATTATTACCAGGATGAGGAAGAGGAAATGGACGCTCTGTCGGCATTTCTGGCCCATGCTGCACTTGAGGCTGGTGAGGGGCAGGCTGAAGCTTGGGAAGACTGTGTGCAGCTGATGAGCTTGCATTCAGCAAAAGGTCTGGAGTTCCCGTTAGTATTTTTAACCGGCCTGGAGGAAGGTTTATTTCCATCTCAGCACGCATTAAATGATCATACACGTCTGGAAGAAGAGCGCAGGCTTTGTTATGTTGGCATGACGCGTGCGATGAAGCAGCTGTATATTACCTACGCAGAGGTGCGCAGGCTCTACGGTCGTGAAAATTACACCACGCCATCACGGTTTTTGCAGGAGATACCGGCTGAAGCTATCGAAGAAGTCAGGACGCGAACTGGCGGCTATCAGGCGCCCTGGCAAGGACAGCAACGGTTTAATGCTGACGCATCCGGGGCAACTGAATCGTCTGCAGATGAACTATCACTGGGTGCCCGGGTATACCATGATAAATTTGCTGAAGGAGTGATCATGAATATTGAAGGCAAGGGAGAACATACACGTGTACAGGTGAATTTCGAAGCAGCCGGTGTCAAATGGCTGGTATTGTCTTTTGCTCGGCTTACTCGGTTGTAGAGGGGAATATAGTGAATAATTTGAACTGTAGAAATAGTAATGGCTCCAGTTGCATACTGTCTTTTGTGCTTAGGGTAATTCTATTAGTTGCTGCTGCTGAACTGGCTGCATATATTTACCACGCAATAGCTGGAGCGGATGCTAGTCAACTGCCAGCGAGTTTGTTAAGAGGCCTGGTAATTGGTATTGGCATATTTATCCTTTTCAGGCGAAGGAAATCAGCTCATGCGGAAACAGATAGTAAAGAAAATGAAGCTGTTGTTGCAGGCAAGGATGACAATGTTTTCAATCAATTGCCTAATATTGATAACCTGACGCGGACATCGAATGAGCGCGGACTTACCATCAGCATTCTTGAGTTGATGGCTTTGGCAGATCGCTATGGTCACAAATTGTCTATTGGCATGATCAAAGTAGATGGTCTTGATACGCTGGAAAGATCTGCAGCAGATGATGCAATGATCAATATGGCAGGTTTGATGACAGAATCTCTAAGGTTGCCGGATAGAATTGGACGATTCAGAGATGATGTATTTATGGTCCTGCTACCCGAGTCGGATTTAGAAGGGGCTGCTATCGTTGCGTACCGACTGCGTGAGAATCTCGAACAAAATAAAACAGAAGCTTATGCCGAGAAAGTATCAGTATGGATAGGTATGACAGAATTCCACCGAGGTGAAGACCTGCAGAGTCTGTTAGACAGGGTTGAATCTGCCGCTGATCAGTCCCGCAGTGAAGAGAATGGTGTCTGTATAAAACAGCTATGAAAGAGAAAAGCATTAAACGACGCGAATTTATAAAAACATCAGGCTTAGCTACTGCTGCCCTGGGTAGCGCAGTTCTCGCAGCCCCTGCTGTGCATGCGGCTTCCACAATTCACTGGAAAATGGTCACTTCCTGGCCAAAAAATTTTCCTGGCCTCGGAACCGGAGCCAACTTCCTGGCGAAGCTGATCGGAGACATGAGCGGAGGCAGATTAGTTGTTAAAGTCTACGGTGCCAAGGAACTGGTGCCGGCGCTGGAAGTGTTTGATGCCGTTTATGATGGAACAGCAGAGATGGGGCACAGTGGTGCGTATTACTGGAAAGGAAAAAGTGAAGCGACGCAATTTTTTTCAGCCGTCCCATTTGGGCTAACTGCCCAGGAGATGAACGGCTGGCTTTATCATGGTGGCGGGTTGGCGTTGTGGACAGAACTGTATGAGCAGTTTGGCCTGGTACCGGCTGCAATAGGTAATACAGGTGTACAGATGGGGGGCTGGTTTAACAAGGAAATTAATAGTCTTGCAGATCTGAAAGGATTGAAGATGCGAATGCCAGGGCTCGGTGGTGAAGTGTTAAAAAGAGCCGGCGGAACACCTGTTACCCTGCCCGGAGGAGAGTTATTCACTGCACTGCAGTCAGGCACAATAGATGCAACAGAATGGGTTGGGCCATACAACGACCTGGCATTTGGCTTTTATAAGGCGGCAAAATATTATTACTATCCTGGCTGGCATGAACCGGGTACAACACTTGAAGCCATTATCAACAAGAAAGCACTGATGAGCCTGCCTGCTGATCTGCAGATTATTGTAATGAATGCCTGTCGTGTAGCCAACCAGGATATGCTGGCGGAATACACGACCAGAAACAACGATGCGCTACAGACACTGGTCAATAAACAGAAGGTGGATTTAAGAAAATTTCCTGATGACGTTTTATCGGAACTGAAAAAGCTGTCTGACCAGGTGGTTGAAGAACTCGCGGAGCGTGATCCTTTTGCAGGAAAAGTCTACCAGTCATTCAAAGCCTATCGCGACAAGGTTGTTAGCTATCATAAAATTTCCGAGCAGGCTTACATGGATGCCCGGGCCAGAGGATAAAGTAAGAATTCACTTAATAGCATGTAGCACCTGGCTTGCTATGCCTGTTTTTTAAAAAAAATGACGGACACACTTCTTTGAGTATCTGCGCTTGAAAAAGAAAGGCCCAGGGTGGCGTTCATGCTACGTGATTTTTTTTGCTGTGAAATTTACTGTACTGCAGGGTTACAGTTAAATGGCTATTCATTTTATGTCAATGCGTGGTGTGCCAGATGATGAGCTGGAAGAAATCTGCACGTTACTTGATCAGCATAAAATATCCTATTATGAGACCCCCCCCGGTAACTGGCTGATCTCAGCAGGGGCGATCTGGTTAACAAATCAGGAGCAACTGGTTCCAGCTCGTGCATTATTGGATGAATATCAGCAGCAGCGATTAACGAAGGCCAGAGAGGAATATACACAGCACCAGTTAACTGGTGAGGAGCCTGGCGTAATCGATAGAATCAAAGAAAACCCGGTAAGATTTATTGGCTACCTGGCCATCATTATATTTATTCTTTATATCTCGATAATGCCATTTATTGATTTTGGCCAGTGATCAGATACACTGAAATGACAGACCGCAGCGGATCTGACGGTGATGACCAAATCTTAACAACTGCGCATGATTTTGAAAGCTACCGCAGGCTATTTACACTTATCTAGCGTAGTTCTATTGTTTAAATCTAGTTCTGCCCTGATCACCGGCGTGAATGAATTATTTGCGCATAAATAAAGTAACAAAGAATGAACGAAAT
>JASJFV010000123.1:0-10291 GCA_033791885.1 Gammaproteobacteria bacterium
CGGATGGTGAATCTCTGTATCAGAATAAAAGAGCTCAAACCCCAGGATATGCCAGGCGAAAAACCGGCAGCATTGCTTGAGGACGTAGAGCAAACTTTTGATAGCAGCCGCATCATACTGGACGAGTTTGCGCGTCAGCGGCGTGAAGCCAACCGGCAGCAATAAGTGTGGCAAACCCCGGATGGGGCTTGCCAGCAAGCTAGCCAGAGTACTCCGCTATACCCTGTTATCAGACTGATACGCTATTTTTCAGTGCATTTTTCTCCTGTCGACTGACCAGGCGCTGCATCATGCGTAAATCCTTGCGCTCTAGCTTGAGTGCTGCATTGACCCAGATTTTCACAATATCTATCAGTTCTTCATACGAGACACGTTCAACTCGACGGGCTGCAGCCCGCAACGCCCGTGTGCCATTGCGGGCACGGTTCTCTTTGCGAATATATTCATAAACTGCTCGTTCACCTTCACCTTTTTCAGCGAGGACATCTATCAAACCCATCTCATGCAGTTCTTCGGCCAGATAAAGCTTGCCGCTCAGTATGATCTTCTCAGCCATTTTTGCATTCAGCTTGCGCGACACGAAGCTAAAGGCTCCCATGCCTGGAAAAAGATTGAACATAATCTCGGGAAAGCCCATTTTGGTTCCTTTTTCAGCGATGATGACACTGCTGGAAAGGGCCGCTTCCAGTCCACCACCGAGGGCGTCGCCCTGTATCAGGGAAATTGATGTCAGATCGCGCTCCAGTTCTATGTGGTGCGGGTACATAGTATCTATACAGGCCTTGCCGTATTCAAAAAGGGCTTCTTTGTTGCGTGCTTCAATCAGCTGTTTAAAAAGCTCCAGATCACCTCCAAGATTGAACACACCCGGTATGCCGGAGCCCAGCACAAGGTACTTTACAGAAGGTCCGTTCGGGTGATCCATCGCATAACCCAGGTCATGGTGGAACTGTTTCAGATCACCGAGCAATTGTTTTGTGACGCAGGGGCGCGGTTCGGGTTCCAGGTAATACCACATGGTTTCGTATTTTTCATCCAGGTAAGTGCTCAGATGTGTATATTTCTCACGTGGCAGGGTGACTGGTGGTAGTTGCAGGGCGTTCATTGTAGTCATTGGAGTATCCTCTCTTTGGTAAGTCAGCTAGCATTGATTATCCAATGGTGATCATACTGATCACCTGTCTTGAAGTGTTGACGTACATCATCTGATAGGCAAGCTGCCGCGGATGGACCGCTGTCTTAAACAGATGAAACGTAGGTGTATAGTACCTCTCAATGTGATCGATTGACCAATTTGTCTGAATCTAGTTTTACGAGTAATGGTAGAGAAATCGCAAGGAAAGCTAAAAATATATGGCTTTTACAGAAAGAAGTGTTGTAAGGATGCTCTATTCCAGAAATATTTTATCTATGTAAGCTGTCGAAAAGCACTGGAAATCCCTGGAAATATTATTGTTTTTAAGAATCACCTGTTGTTACTGAATAGGGCTTTGCGTTTTTTTTTACATACAGGTTGAAATTTACGCTGCAGATTCAAATTAACGGATATGCAGCTTTGCAAGGAAGGATCATTTATTTAGATTCACATAAAATCGGCTGACTAGAATAATTTCAGTTTACTGAAACCATGCTTTTGGCACAGAATTACCCTGATACCATACTGATATTGACATTCATAATAGCTGTAAATAATGGTACCTTTCCCGCACGATTTGAAAACCTCAAGTTAATCGCGCATGTGCAGTGAGTCACACTATGATTGCTAGCTGTTTTTTGTCCGGTATCTATCACCCAGTATCTTTGTAACTTTGAACTACTATTCCAACGTCTTCTTAATGGTGTATTAATGACCAGTTTTAACCACAGCAACACGCTATTTGAACAAATTCTAAAAATGACATTTGTGCTCTTTTTGGTCACTTCGATGAGTGCCTGTGTGCAGAGTGATAATGGCAACGAGCTGGCTTCAAAGATGGAAAAGGATTCGTCTGAATCATTAAATTCCATCGCCTCATTTCAGACAGCCGCCAGCGAGGCGAAGGTCATATTTGCGTTGCCAGTATGGGAACAGGCACCTGCTGAGATCGACATTTCTGTTGATGCAGCCATAGCAAAGGCTGATGAAAAACTGGATGCTGTTGCCGCGTTGAGTAATGACGAAGTCAATTTCACAAATAGTATTTCTGCACTGGATGATGCATTCTATGAAGTGGTTAATGTCAGTGACCGGATTGATGTTATCAGGGAGAGTCATCAGGATAAGGCAATGCGCGATAAGGCCCTGGAAGTGAGCAAGAAGATTCAGGCCTGGTATGTCGCTGCAGGGTTTCGCGAAGATGTTTATAAATCGGTTGCCGCATATGCAAAGACTGGTCCTGAGCTCGAGGGTGAAGATGCTATGTTACTGAAAGAAACCATCCGCGACTATCGCCGAAATGGTATGGCTTTGCCGAAGCAGAAGCGCGATCATTTACAGAGGTTAAAGACAGAGCTCAATAATATGGGGCTGGAGTTCGCCACAAATATCACTGATGCGAAGGCTACTGTTGAATTTTCTACAGAGGAGCTGGCTGGCTTGCCGGAAGATTTTCTTAATAACAAGGAATTGAAAACTGAACAGGGCACTTACAAGGTAAAAGCCAATGTAACCTGGCAGTACATGGCCGTGATGCAGGATGCGACGAGTGAAGAGACGCGAAAAAAGCTTGTCACGGTTAGATCAAACCGTGCCAAGGAGAAAAATATTCCGCTGTTCGTCAAAATGCTGAAAACGCGTGCACAGATCGCCGAACTGCTCGGTTACGACAACTGGGCAGATTATCGCATTGAGCCTAAAATGGCGAAAACGGCAAAAACAGCCTTTGATTTTGAGCAGCGACTGGTTGAAGGGCTGGAACCCAAGTTTGAGGCTGAAATGGCGTTGTTGCAGCAGCTGAAAGCAGAAGAAACAGGTAATCCTGATGCAGAGATTAAGCTCTGGGATGTGCGCTATTACAAGAACAAGCTGAAGAAAACCCGCTACCAGGTTGATACCGAAAAGTTAAAAGTCTATTTTCAACTCGATAATGTCCTGAGTGGTATGTTCGATATTTTTGGGGAAATATTTCGTTTAAAGATTGAAGCCATAGAACCTGGATATAAATGGGTCGATGATCTCCGCCTCTATGCAGTCACCGATGCTGAAACAGGCGACCCGCTGGGTCTGATTTATATGGACCTGTTCCCGCGTGAGAAGAAATATGGTCATTTCGCCCAGTTCGGCGTGACAACAGGTAAGTTGTTGACGAGCGGAAAATATCAGCGACCTGTGGTGGCATTGATCTGTAACTTCCCGCCGGCGACTGAAGACAAGCCTTCGTTGTTGAAACACAGTGATGTGGAAACCCTGTTTCACGAGTTTGGCCATGCGCTGCATTCTGTTCTGACGCAGACTAAGTATGCCTCTTTTTCAGGAACTTCCGTGCCGCGTGATTTTGTAGAAGCCCCTTCACAGATGCTCGAAAACTGGATCTGGGACAAGTCTGTGCTTGATCGCTTTGCCGTCGATTACCGTGACCCGAGTAAGAAGATCCCTGCCGATACCCTGGGCAAAATGGAAGCAGCAAGGCTGGCAACCATTGGTACCTGGTATCGAAGGCAGCTTTCTTTTGGCATGCTCGATTTGAAATTGCATATCAGTTCGGATGAAAAGGACTTTGAGAATTTTGTTGAAGTCAGCAATGAGATTATGGCAGATGTTTACCTGGATCCCCCGAGTGGTACAGCATTTGTCGCATCGTTCGGGCATCTTGGCGGTGGTTATGATGCGGGCTACTACGGTTACGCCTGGGCGGAAGCCATCTCTGCTGACATGGCTTCTGTTTTCGAAAAGAGCCCCGGTGGTTTGATGGACAAAGATGTGGGCATACGCCTGCGCGAGGAGATCTATGCAAAAGGAGGCTCACGAGAGATTGATGATTCGATAACGGCTTTCCTTGGTCGTGATCGTTCACTGCAGCCTTTCTTTGAATATATCGGCCTCGGTGAGCAGTAGTCTCTGATCATGTCAGAAACAAATAAAAGCAGTGCATTTGTTCTTGGTGCGTTCATATTCCTGGGACTGTCTGTTTTAGGTTATCTACTGGCGAATGCCGCTATACGTTACAAGGAATTTGAACGCAGCGTCACCGTGAAAGGGCTTGCAGAAGAGGAATTTCTCGCTGATATTGTGATCTGGCCTGTTCAGTTCACTATTGCCAATAACGATCTTGCAGAGTTGTATAACGCTATTGAGAGAAGTACCGGCGAGATAAGGAAGTATCTTCAAGCAAATGGAATCGCGCCCTCGGAGATTACACTTTCTAGCCCGTTAATTACCGACAAATCTGCGCAAAGTTATGGCAATGCCCAGCAGGCTGAGTTCAGGTACAGCGCGGTTCAGGTGGTGACCACCTATTCGCGGAATATTGACCTGGTCCAACGGGTAATGGCGGGTCTGCCGCAGCTCGGCAAGCAGGGGATTGCGTTTACCGGTGGCAATTACGAGACTCGACCGGAATATATTTTTACCCGCTTGAATGAAATAAAGCCGGCAATGATCGAACAGGCAACAACCAAGGCCAGGGAAGTCGCGCTCAAGTTTGCCAATGATTCAAAAAGTAAACTGGGAAAAATAAAGCGCGCATCGCAGGGCCAGTTTAGCATCGCGGGCAGAGATAAGAATAACCCCCATATCAAACGTATAAGGGTCGTCTCTACGGTTGAGTATTACCTGTCTGATTAATTACTCTTGAGAGAAAAGCTATCAGACATTGCGGCTATGTCGGGACAACCCTGGTGACGAGATTAAGCTGTCAGGTGTACTGTTCTGTTGTGGCAGTTTGCTCGCCACCAATGTGGTGGTAGTCTATGAAAATTTGCTCATATTTCTTCAGTCGTAACCGAGGATATCGACGCCTGGTGAAGTATTCCCGATGACACGAAAAATGGTACTTCAGGTGCTGGCCGGGTTCATCTGGCTTATGCCTTTGATCGCCTTCAGCCAGAATGTCACGGCAATTGAAATTACCGGGCTTGATGGTGAGCTGCTGAAGCAGGCTACTGCCAACATCACCGTATCACGCGAAATTGCAGCTGCAACATCGTCACGAACGCTGGGCCGTCGACTGCGTCAGGCCGTAACGCAAATCGAAAATGCCCTCAAGGTCAATGGCTACTATTCATCGGTGATTAGCACCCGTGTTGAAGAAGGTGAACCACGGCGCGTGTACTTTGATGTCAGCCTGGGCGATCCGGTTAAAATTGGCAGTGTGCAAATTAACATCTCTGGTGATGGCGCGGAATTCAGGGCCTTTCAGGGCTGGAACAGGGAGTTTGCTCTACAGCCCGGGGATATTCTGGTCGATACGCTGTACGAAGAGGCGCTGACCGAGCTGCAACGCGCCGCACGGAAGTATGGTTTCTTTGATAGTCGTATTAGTAGACGTGAAATCCTCGTTGATCTTTCCACACAACTTGCTGATATACACATTGCATTTGAAACCGGGCCACGTTTTCACTATGGCGAAATCCGCCTTGACCAGGATTACTTCGACACGGATTTTCTGCAGCGTTATTTCAATATAGAACCTGGCCAGTTATTTGACAACGATGACCTGCAGGCACTGCATCAGCGTTTCGCGGCAAGCAGTTATTTCAGCTCAATCCGTGTGTCGCCTGTACTCGATGAGCGTGCCGGCGACGAAGTGCCTGTGTCCATTGAACTGGTACGCAACAAACGTGACCGCTATTTTGCCGGTCTTGGTTATTCTACTGACCTTGGTGTACGTGGAAGACTTGGCATGGAGCGTCGCTATGTCAATTCTCGCGGGCACCATCTTAGTGCCCTGCTGGATTACGCTGAACTTAAGCGCCAGGTACGCTTTGCTTATAACATCCCGCTATCACGTCCTTATAGCGAAAACCTGGTGCTGTCCTACGTGTTCAGTGACCGCAGGGATGAGGACCTTAAGAGTCGCGTCAATGGTATTGATGCAACCCGTGTCTGGAAGCACGGTATGCATGACTGGCAATATGGTATCTGGTTTTTTACTGCTGAGAATGAACTCGACGGTGAGCAGAGTGAAGGAAAATTTCTTGCCCCCTCTGCAGGCTGGTCATATTCCCGCGCTGATAATTTTCTGTTTCCAAGGAAAGCATGGCAATTAGGCGTTAATCTTGTCGGAGCCGCCGAGAGTGTTGCCTCTACTGAGTCGTTTCTCCAGGCACGACTCAATACTACACTTATACTGCCGGCCTTTGAGTATGACCGCCTGCTGTTGAGAGGCAGGCTTGGCAGAACTTTTATCGACAATTTTGCCGTATTGCCGAAACAACTGCGTTTTTATGCCGGCGGTGACAACTCCGTACGAGGTTATGAATACCAGACGCTTGCCCCTTACAATGACAACGGCAGCCTGGTAGGCGGTGATTCGCTGATTTTTGCATCAGCCGAGTACGAGCATTATTTCAAACCAGAGATCGCTGCCGCGGTTTTCTGGGATAGCGGGAATGCCTTTTTTGCTGGAGATACCATTGATCTGGCAAATGGTGCGGGCGTTGGCCTGCACCTGAATCTGCCATTTGGTGTGTTTCGTCTCGATGTTGCTAATGCCCTCAGTAAACCGGATCGGCCGTGGCGCCTGCATGTAACACTGAGGCCGGATCTTTGACCATTATCAAGCGCACGCTGCTCCTCACACTGGCCTGTTCTATAACAGGGCTGGTTTTCCTGCTTGGGACCACCGCGGGGCTGAGAACAGTAATGCTGCTTGCAGATCGACTGGCTGGCGATGTAGTGACCGTTGCAGCGGACAGAGCCGAGGGTCGCCTGCTTGGGAATTTCGTGTTGCACGGGACACGTATCGAATCGCCACTGCTGAGTGTCAAGCTGGAACGCGTCGAGATGGTGTGGCATCCGCGAGGCCTGCTGAACGGTAAAATCAGCATTGAACGCCTTGTAATCGCGGACGGCCAGCTAAGCCTGACTGCAGCTGAAACTGACAATGGCCGATCAGATGAAGCAGAGAATGTTATTGGCTGGTTACCTGACGTGTCCCTCGATTCACTCATGGTATCAGCACTGCAGATAAACAGTGGCAGCAATAAATACCTGATAGAAAGCCTCAGCGGCAGTGCAAGTCATTTATCCGGCCAGCTTACGTTATCAGAGACGGTACTGCTGATGCCCGGACTGTCTGCGAGTATGAAGGGTGAAGCGAATCTAAAACAGCTTTCTGTCACCGGTATGCAGGTGCAATGGAGCTGGCAGCACCCGCAATTGCTGCAGCCGCTTCGCGGATCGGCGGATCTGAACGGGGATGCGGCGAATCTGAAGCTTTCAGCCACACTCGACAGTCCGGCTAATGTCATGATCACGGCAGATATTGCACAATTATTGGAAGCCCCGACCTGGCAGGCAGAGTTCTCGATAGCGCGAGTAAACCTGCACAACAGCGTTTCGAAAGAGTTGCCCGATGTAGATCTGTTGCTGCAGGGGCACAGCTTGGGCAATATTGATATGGCCAGTCTGGATGCCACCGGAAGTGTGATCTTTGAAGGTATAGAGCGGCCCTGGAAAATTGATGCCAGTGTGCCTCTGGTTGATGACGGCTTTCCGCAGCTGGCAATGAGTTCAGGGCAGGCGCTGCTAACAGTTAAACCCGATACAGAAAGAAAGAACGCAGCAATATTCCAGATAAATGTACCGGACCTTGCTGAATTATGGCCCGGCCTGTCAGGTCGCATCAAGAGTGACGGAGAACTGCTTGGTCCGCGACTACAGCCAGCCGTGCAGCTGTCACTTGACGGCAGCGATCTCGTTGCCGGTGAGCAGCACCTTAAACGGATTGAGGTGCGCAGCCACTTCGACTCCTCCCTGTCGCCCGATGCGCCATTCGACTTCACCGCAGTGGTCGACAAGGCGCATATAGCCGGATACGAAATTGACGGTAATTTGAAATTGCTGGGGACGCCGCAGGATGCCCGGCTCGACGTCAGTGTCAGCGAGACCGGTCAGGGTGAAATGCAGATGCAATTAGCAGGCGAAGTGACCAAAGATGCGCTAAACGCGACCATCGAAAAGCTGCTGTTGAATTCTCCTGATATCGGGCAGTGGCAGGCTGCGCAGGGCGCTGAGCTGGTAGTAAAGAAAGACAGCGGACAATTGTCCGGGGCCTGTCTGCAACAGAAGGATTCCAGCATCTGTAGCGATGTCGCCTGGCAGAACAGCCGCATGGATACACGACTGGAGATCAAGTCACTGCAGCTTGAGACGCTACCGCTGCTGACACGCTTGAGTGATTACCAGCTTAATGGACGACTTCATGGACAGCTGCATGCCAGCGTTGATAAAACCCGTGTCGAAAAGCTGTCGGCAGACATCGCCTTGTCTGATGGAGTGCTGACGCACCATCTGCAGAATGGCGAGAAGCAAATAATGAAGTTTCGTAGCGTGACGATGAAGGCAACAGATGACAACGACCAGTTGCAGCTTGATGTAAAGTTAACGGACGCATATGAAGGTCTGCTGCAGGCCAGAGTGTCGCTGCCTGCAGATATAGAGCGGATGCTGATGCCGGAGACAAAAATTTCAGGTCAGCTTGACGCCGACTTGCCACGGCTTGAGAACTTTAACGTTTTTCTGCAACAGGGCATTCTTCCGGTCGGCAATATTCGAGCCGCTATTCAGCTGGAAGGTACTTTGCAGTCCCCGCGCATGAGCGGTGAAGCAGTGCTGCAGGTGCCCCTGCTTGAACTTGGCAACCCGGCCACGGTGTTCAGCAGGAGTATCCTGAATATGCAGCTTGATGGCTCAGACATCAAACTGCAGGGTAAAAGTGAACTGGCGGCACGGCCATTGCTGATTGAAGGAGAGGTTAATCTTGCCAGTATCGAAAACTGGCGTGCGCACCTCAAAGCAAATATTGACGGGGTTCCTGTTACAGCCATTCCGGCTATCAGTCTGCGGGATGATTTCACTCTTGATGGCAACATGCGGGCAAAACTTGATATTGCGATCGATAGTCAATTGAAAGTGGAAAGACTCGATGCTGAGATTGCCCTCGAACAAGGACTGCTCAGGCGCCGGTTTATTGATGGAGATGAAGAAACACTGACAATCCAGGGACTCAGCATTACAGGGCATGATGAAAAAGATCAGCTTCTTTTCTCGGGCCGTCTGCTGGATGCGAATGATGGGCGTCTCGAATTAAAGGTGGCGCTGCCAGTACAGCTGGACCGACTGTCTGAAAAAAAACTGCTTCTTGATGGCCACCTGTCAGCTGAGTTTCCCGACCTGCAGGCTTTCGCTATCTTTCTTGATGATGTCAGTTTGCCTGCAGGCCGCATGGCAGCAGATATCACTGTCGGCGGGACATTTGCAGCACCTGCGCTCAAGGGTAAGGCATCACTCGATGTACCCAGGCTGGATCTGACTGAACCAGTGCTCAGTTTCGATAATACCCACCTTGATATAGACCTTCACGGAAACGAGCTGACCGCAAAGGGCAGCAGCCAGATTGATAATCGCCCAATAGTGCTCGGTGGCCGTGCGTTACTGCAGGACCTTGACAGATGGAATGCATCGCTGACGCTGACAGCAGAATCTGTCAGGCTCGATGATGTTTTCGGTTCCAGTTTGCAGGCCAGCCCCGACCTCGCATTAGTTATCGAGCCCGGTATGGTGAAATTGAGTGGTGATATCGTGGTCGAGGGCAGCGAGATTGTGATTCGTGATATCTCTTCTACAATCAGACCGTCCAGCGATGTACGTATCGTCGATGGAGAACAGGGGGCGTCACTGCCCTGGCGTGTCATTACTGACCTTGGTTTGCGCCTGACAGGTGAAAACCGTCTGCGTGTGGCAGGATTTGACGGGCTGCTCGGCGGTAATGTGCGGGTACGCAGCGAAACCGGAAAACTGACATCCGGTGAAGGGGCTTTGACGGTAAGTGAAGGCACTTACCGGGCGTTTGGCGCAACGGTGCCCATACGTACCGGCAGGCTTGAGTTCATAGGTGGCACACTCGATGATCCGGCAATACAAATCGAAAGCCGCAGGCGCATTGAACAGCGTGAGGTAGGTTTCGATGTGACAGGAACATTGCAGGCACCGCTCGTGACACTGGTATCAAACCCCTCAATGGACCAATCCGAGGTTCTTTCCTGGCTATTGTACGGGCGCGCGGCCGGTGACGGCAGTGGCGCCTCAGCAGCACTGCTGGCCAGTTCGATCAGGACTGCACTGGGGCGCGAAGAGGAGGAATCTTTTATT
>JASJFV010000124.1:0-4570 GCA_033791885.1 Gammaproteobacteria bacterium
ATAAAATAAAATTTCTTTTACAGTCGTGACTTTTTATCATCCAATATAATCCAGTATCTTTTTTCGATACTCCAGCTGTTGTTCCTTGCTGCCAAAAAAAAGAGCCTTGTAGTAGTATTTCAGCCATACCTCAACCTGTAACAGGGGTAGATTAAGTGATTTTATTAATTCATCTGAAATATCAAAGGGGTATTCCAGCTCAGTCTCTTCTCCTGCTTCCAGTCGAGTTTCAACATCTCGAATTCCATGATCAATATGAAACAAAACCATTAAGTGGATATCATCATTATCTACTTGAGCCAGTTCCTCATCAATTTCCTGCAATTCCTGCAGGACAATTTCCTTGAGGATCTTTTTTTCTTCGACACTCAATCTGTTTGCTGTATTTTTAGTATTCAAGCTGTTACTACTTGATGGTGCCTACACCACAAACCGATATGGAAAACGCCGGTTTCAATATGTCAGAGCACCGTTATCAGATGAACTTACTGGCCTGGTGCATACCATAAGTCACCGAATTGCTCGTCTTTTAGAAAGGCAGGGTCTGCTGGAACTTGATATGGAGCAAAGTTACCTGACATTGGAAGAAGACGATGATCCCATGCAGCAGATACAGGGGCATTCAATTACCTATCGAATTGCAGTGGGTGAGCAACTTTGTCAAAATGGAGATCCAGCAGGGTGCCGTCCATATCGAGGAGCAGATGGTCGATTTGGTTCCAGTCGATCATATGGTGCGTGATCTATTTCAAAATTATGGAGTTGAATGAACGATCAGCTGTTATTCGAAAAGAGAGATGAGCTCTCCATAGCCTTCTTCGACCAGCTTCTCTTTTGGAATGAATCTGAGTGCTGCTGAGTTGATACAGTACCTCAGGCCGTTCGGCCCAGGTCCATCATCGAAAACATGACCCAGATGGGAGTCTCCATCTCTGCTGCGAACCTCGGTTCGAGGCAGCATAAGTTTATTATCTTTTTGCTTTTCGATCTGCTCCCCCTGTATGGGTGTGGTAAAACTGGGCCAGCCAGTGCCTGAATCGAATTTGTCAGCTGATGAGAAGAGAGGTTCACCAGTGACAATATCAACATAGATACCCTCGCGTTTCTCATTCCAATACGCGTTATCGAAAGGTCTTTCTGTACCGCTGTTCTGGGTTACCTCATACTGTAGAGGCGATAGCCTTTTTTTCAGCGCTTCTTCCGATGGCTTGATGTAGTGTTTCTGATCCTTTCTCTTGTTTTCCACCTGTCACTCCTCCTCCATCTCTATTTCAAGAAATAGATCGCGACCGATCTATAATGATTTTTCTCCGCTATGTTTATCATGTAGGTGACCTGAATGGGTGCTGGTTTATTTCATATCCATTATATCCGATAGCATGTGAAATATATCCATTCTCTATCCTCTCTTTCTCTTCTGTAGCCTTTGGAATCGACATTTTTCGTATATTACCTAGCTCCTGACTTCAATCCAACCAAGAGGTTTAAGATACAGATGAATTTCAATAACTTTTGTCTTCTGGCCGGCATGGCGCTATTTTTGGAATACGTTACCCGGCATATCCACACCGAAGGCGGAGTTATTGCCGATCTGGACAAAACATGCAGCAGAACAGACAGTTAAGATCGATCATTCGCAGTGGCAACAGTTACTGCATCGTTATCTCACGCTTTCAAAGGATAGCATAGCCCTTGTGAAGTATTCCGCTGTCAGCGATAAAGCACGGAATCAGCTCAGTGATTATCTGACTATGTTGCAGAGCATTCCGGTCTCCTCGTTAACCAGGGATCAACAGCGGTCTTACTGGATCAATCTCTATAACGCAGGCACGGTCAGCGTGATCCTGGACCACTACCCGGTTAAATCTATCCGTGACATCGACATCTCGCCCGGTCTCTTTGCCGATGGGCCCTGGGGCAAGAAACTGTTTTCGATCGAGAAACATCCGGTCAGTCTGAACGATATAGAACACCGAATACTAAGACCCATCTGGAAGGATCCCCGGCTTCACTATGCATTGAACTGCGCATCGCTGGGTTGTCCCAATCTACAGGCATCGGCCTTTACCACATCGAATTCAGAGAAGTTGCTGAACAGTGCGGCTCAATCCTATGTAAATCACCCACGTGGCGTAAAGATTATCGAAGGCGAGCTGATCGTCTCCAGTATCTACCACTGGTTCAAGTCGGATTTTGGTGGCACAGATAAGGGTGTTATCAGGCATTTTCAGGCGTTTGCGGAGTCAGAGCTTGCCGGGTTGTTACAGCGTGTTGAGAAGATAGGCGATCACGATTACTCCTGGTCTCTCAATGAGTCCTAGTAACAATTCGAACGGTCAGGGTATTTCTTTCCATTAATGTTTTCGGGAACATGGTCGATAGATACCAAAGGTATTATTATAAAATCGGCACACAGAGCGGCACGGATTGAGCAACCATATTCGTGACGGTTTCTAACGGAACATTAATGATGAGAATTTTACTTGCGATTTCCATACTTGCATTGGCGGGATGCACTTGGACTATAAAGCAATCCGCTATACAGCGACCGACTGTGCACCAATCGGCGGTGAGTCAGCAGTGCACGCTGCCGGGCAGTGAAACAATGACCTCGATCGTTCGTATCGCCACTTCAAACGGTGGCAATGCAAGCGGTGTTGTCATCGGCAAAGACCGAGTGCTCACAGTCGCTCACGCAGTTGATGAAGGTGCCGAAATGATGATCCGATATAGCGGTGACACCCATCAGGCTGAGGTGCTCGCATTGAACATTAAGAACGATCTTGCGCTGCTCGCGGCCGATACAGGCAGTCTCGAGCCCATCATGTTGACCGATGGCAAGCTGAAGCGATTGGAACAGGTATGGGCAGTAGGTTTTCCCCTGGCGCTTGAACAGAAGCTGACGATCGGGCTGTTCCAGACCATAAATAATGGCAGACTCTATACAACGACCCATGTCAACACCGGCAACTCGGGCGGCGGTCTGCTTAGATGCAAGGATGGCGCCTTTGAGCTGGCCGGAATCGTGCACGGCTATGTCGCCTATCTGGACGGTGGCAGTTATATCAATATCGGCGATTCGACCTCGGTACCTGCCACTCAGATCGAGTCATTTCTGCAGGGCGCCGAGTTTCGCAAGGCTTACATCAGTGCGGTAGGGCGTACAGAATAGATCACCCATAAATAGGTGATCGTTGAACTGCCAACTGGATCTTCTCCTTCAGGGTAATGAGCTGACAGGGCGTTGTCGACCCTTATGCGACGTACGGTAAGTGTAAAAAATACCTAACGTATTTCGTCTTAAATTCCACATTTTGTATGGCATTCTTTACACGTTATAAAATAAGTAAATACTAATATTTAGTTATCTGATTGATCATTATGCTCTTTCTTATAAAGGCATGAATCTTGCATTTTATTATCTTTGATTAACAACGCTTCGTCATAATGACGAATAAATAAATAAAATTAATGGGAAGGAAAAATGGCATTTAAACATATTTTAGGTACGACATGTGCCAGTGTGCTTACACTTGGAGTGGCCGCTAGTGCAGAAGCTGCCCTCTTATCGACAGCAGTGTTAAACTTTGATGCCCCTGTTTATGATACCAATGGATTTGTTGTAGCCGGGTCAAGTTTCGGTGTTGACTTTACAGGTGATGGTATAGTTGATCTGAGTGAGCGCACAGGGCTTATGGTAAACGATGGTCTAATTTTGGGTGCTGTTCAGCCTGGCTCGGCCACAGAGCCAGGCATAGACCAACCTTGGCAATTTTTCGGTAATCCTGGAGTTCATTTGACGAATGCACCTGTAACAATTCTCAGTGATGATGGTGTAGGTAATGTTCAGCTTGATTTCAGCGGCTGGATGGTAAACTGGAATGGGATTGATATAGGACTAGGTGGGTCGTCCTGGGGCTCCAACCCTAATGGTGTTGCCCAAATGACCTGTCAGAGTGACTGTTCAACTGGCGATACCTTTTCAATATTTTATACAGCGACAGTAACAGACGCAAGTACTGGTTTCCTGGGCGTACGCTATCGACTTGGCTTTGATAGTGGTAGTTTAGCTTTAGCATCTTTAGCTCTGGAAACTGTTCAAGGCGGGCCAGTAGAGGATTCCGGTATTATAGCGACGGGAATGATTGGTGCTAGTGTTGTTCCAGTACCTGCTGCTGCCTGGCTTTTTGGTTCTGGTCTTATTGGGTTAATCGGATTAGCAAAAAGAAAAAGACACGCTTAATACTGACCAAACATTAAATAAGGCTTAAACACCCGATTTTACGGATAAAAACGCTGCTTTAATGAGAAGAAACCATGCCCGTTCAAACGGTTATTTTCTACGCTTTCGTGTCTGGCGTAATAAGCGGATGTCGGTACACAGTATTTGCTAATGACTACCTCGACTTTAATGTGCCGGCCTTACATCCAGCCATCATCGCTCATGCGGCCTTCCAGGCGCATACCCGCCACTAATATCACTTGTTTTATGACAACTTTGTAACAGTCAGATACGATGTTGTTGATACATGTGACCCAGGTTTGCCCACGGTGCCTGGTTTATTGTGCA
>JASJFV010000125.1:0-3535 GCA_033791885.1 Gammaproteobacteria bacterium
CATCGCGTGTAAAAATTTTCCCGGGATTGCTTGCCAGCAACCACAGCAGATCAAAATCGTTGGTGGTTAGATCCAGCACTTCGTCATGCAGCCACGCTTCACGCGCGGTGGCACTGATAGCGAAACAACCATAGCTATACACACCTTTTTCTGGCTGCTGTGCCTGTTGAGTCGAACCCTGGTTAGAGAAGCGGCGCATCAGTGCGCGGATGCGTGCTAGTAGTACCCTTGGCTGTACCGGCTTGGTGACGTAATCATCACTCCCTATCTCCAGCCCGACCACCTGGTCTATATCTTCATCTCGCGCGGTTAACATCATGATAGGACCAGCATACTGCGGACGCACCGCTTTGCAGACTTCCAGGCCATCCATGCCGGGCAGCATCAGGTCTAATATGACGAGGTCGGGGGATTCGGCGATGATCCGCTTACATGCGAGATCGCCACGATGTTCGATAGATACGAGCATTCCCTGTTTCTGCAGATACTCCTGAATAAGGGCAGAGAGCCTGGTATCGTCTTCGACCAGCAATATTTTTAATGCATTCTCAGTGAAAGCAGCATTAGTAGAAGCGTTGGTTGACACGTTATTCACCTTATCTCAATTTGCGTGCAGTCATTATAATCCGCTAATCCTGCTTCAACTGTTGTCAGTTTGTTGTCCTTTTGTAACAGAATGTAACAAGCCATATAACGATTATTAAATAGTTACATACTGATACAAATCTCATACACAATAGCAACAGACGAAACAGAAGCAATCCCTATACTTTCAATCAAGCACTGAGATTCCCTCGGTGAACTTTCTGACGCAAGGGGTTACTTATGAAGAATTTAAAGACTGTTTCTACTATAACAAGCACTGCACTATCAACACTACTATTTATGGCTATGCCAGCTGCTCACGCTGACGACACACAGGCTGATGGATGGACAGGCAATGTCAGCGGTTACGTGGGGCATAAATCTGTCGATGATGATGATTGGCCAAATCTCGATTCACAAAGATCTGCAGGAGTAATATCTGATTTTAGAAAACAGAACTGGCCAGTCAGTATCGCCGCTGACCTGATTTTTGCTGCTGCAGATAATGGAAGCGGTACAATTGAGAATACCGGCGGCACCGCAGAAATGCATCTTGGTGCGAGAAAAATATTTACACTGAAAAATACTTCATTTCGTCCGTATGTAGGTGGTGGGATTGCGATTATTTCTGCGTCGCTTGAAAACGAGAATGCCGGTGTAACGATTGAGGATGATGACACTGTGTTCGGCGCCTGGATCGGTGCGGGAACCTATTATGCCGTTACCCCCAGCTTTAACCTGGGACTGGACGTTCGCTATTCGAAAGCTGAAGTAACGCTTTTCGACATAGATCGCGAGGCTGGCGGCTTGTATGCAGGCATTACTGCCGGTTATCACTGGTGATCCTGTATTCACCTGAGTAAAAGCTAAGGGGGCAGACCTACCTAGATAGATCTACCCCCTAATACTGAAATCCAGTGCAGTGATAAATTATGTGCTCATTTGAATCTCAACGATATATGAGGTCAGACCACAGTTTTCTCTGATATAAGAATATAATGTGGTCTGTCCCCTATTATTCTAATTTTAATCACTCCGCCCCCTTTAATTTGAAGCCTGAAATACCTCGGTATCGGGGTGAAAGGCAACCCACGCAAACCAGTAGGACATTACCGTATTGATGTCCCTGCCCTGCTCATCCAGGGCTCTTGCAGTGTTGTTTTCCCTGTCAAAAATGACTTCTATCAGCTGGCCTGAAATATTATCTTTTACAGGACCGGCAGTTTTCTCCAGTTCAGAAAAAGGATAGGCCTTGTAGATCCCTCCTATTTTGACACCAAGCACCCATTCCTTGTTATGAAAACGCTGATCGCTGGCGGACACAGGGAAAAAAATCTGATTACTCTTCTCATAACCATCATACGGACTCTTCGTGTAATCTCTTTTATAACCCGTGTTTGTAGACAGAACACTACTGTCTGGATATTGTGTTTTCCAGTCTTGCCAGCTGGTGTGAGTAAGCGGAAGTTGCTTCAGACTCTTTCCTTTTAACGGACCATTTATCGCCTTTGCCATAATCTGTGACCAAAGCGATCCGGTCTCTCTGTCATATAGCAATACGTCACTGTTATACAGTAGGCCCGAAACACCAAATTCTTTGACCGGCGGCTCCGGTTCAAAAGCCATCCCTGTTCCACATAGAGGACAAAATGAGATAATTACGGCCAGGCCAGTAAACTCGTCGTTAACAATTTCATGCCAGTTTAGAATAGCTAAAGGGTAAGCACGGGCCTCGTTTTTGATAACCAGCCCCAGTACCCGATCATCGGCTTTCAGGAAATCAGCATCGGCTGCCGCTATAAATTTGGGCTCATCAATTGATGGTATGCCGTCACGAGGCGGGCCACCCTGTTTTATCTGGTCTTCTGCGACCAGAGGCTCATCGAGATCAAATCCATTCATGGTTATGGCCGGCAATACTCTTAAACTGATGAAGTAAACCAGAATACCGAGTAACGCCGGTAGTAAAATATATTTTTTCATGACATCAAATTTCAATTCAAAAATAATCGAAGTGTTACCTGATATTCGATGACTTTTATAAGGTTTGGTTCAATCTGCGTGATAAAGGGCCGATAAAAGGGTCAGATCCGGATGACGAGGAAGTCGGTTAAAGATTTTTATATTGTTGGTGCAGAACCTTCGCACCCCATAGCAACGACAACAGTATCAGCAAAATACCCGTACTATTCACAAAGGCAGCAATAGCATGGTCATATTCCAACATGCCAGCACCTGACAGCAGATTATGCCAGTCATGCATACCAGGGCGATCCGTACCATTACCGCCACCAAGCAAAGGTATCTGCCCTGCCCTGGCGTCATTGATATACGGTGCCACATCCATAAAATTCTGGCCCGTCCACCACAGTCCAACGGCTGCACCAAAGGTGTTTCGTTCTTTCAGCAGGAATACCAACATGACAACCAGCGGCACCAGTATCTGCAGCAGCGAGCCCCCGAGTATCGTCATAAAGCGCCCAAAGGGACGAAAAACAACGTGACCCGCTTCATGGAATATCAGGTTTACGCCATGCAGGATTGAGTCATAAATTTCCGGCGTGGCGGAATTAATGCGCATGTCGTTGACGTAATAGTAATAGTCCATCTGTATAAACTGCCAGCCCCATATCAGCAATCCAGCATAAACAAAACAACGAGCAAAGAACGCCGCTCTAACGGTTTCAGGGTTCACATACAGAAACAGCTCTCGCAACCTGTTGGCAGAAACAATACCGGGTGATTCGATTTCAGTTTCAACTTGAATACCTGGAAAACCTGAAAAAAAATACGCGCAAGGACACGATTGCAAGCCTGTTTACAGGGCAATCCACACTGATAATCATTGCCAAGGAGCTGGCGGCGCCCGACGACCTGAAAACAGCTGCAGCAGAAAACCACGTCCCCCTGCTCTCTGCAAAACTGCCGAGCGAGGAAGCCATCAGCAACC
>JASJFV010000126.1:0-5379 GCA_033791885.1 Gammaproteobacteria bacterium
GTGCGCCAGCAATTTGTAAAAAAGGCTACAGAAGTTAGCGGTCATGAAATCCGAGTTGAAGGTGAGGTCCGCCTTGTCATCGGTTTCTATCCAATACTTGTTGTTGATCGCCTTCATATTGCTAATAATCCAGGCTGGTCAACGGATGATATTCTCAGTGTTACCGAAGCGCGCATACAACTAGCCCTTCTGCCCATTTTCACAGGTAAACTGGAATTTGTTGAAATTTCCGCATCAGGCGTACAGGTAAACCTGGAGCAGGCCGCTAACGGAAGTCAAAACTGGGCTTTGCTGTTAGATTCGCAGGGCCATAATGAACAGACTCAAAATAGCGCAGCTAATGAAACCGGAAAATCCCGTAATGCCAGCAGAGAGATTAATAACGTCTGGGTTGAAGAGTTCAGCTTATTCGATATAAGCATCAATTATGTGGATGAAACCCTCAAACGGAATTTTACTAACAAAATCGATAAGCTGGTCTTAAATACCCTCGACAGGACGCGCCTTACGGCAAGTATTGAAGGTAATACACAAGAAATCCCTTACTCATTTTCATCCTCTTCAGATCTACTACGCAACCTCATTGCTAATAAACCCTGGCAAATGACCCTGCAGGGACAGGTCGCTGACGAGCCGGTAAATTTTGAAATCCATCTGAACCCGGCAGACAAGACGATGATGGGGACTATGCGTGCCGATGTGCAAAAGATTGATATTGGTAAGACTTTGTCATGGCTTGGGATAGTGGAGGGCCTTGATGCGTATAGTAATGAACTGACATTGAAGGCTGAAATACAAGGAAACAATTTAAAAGAAATTCTCGAACGATCTGATTTCCGGGTTGAGCTATCAGAGGGTTTCTGGCGATTACACAGCCCGGCAAATGAGAGCCGTCAAAAAATTATTATTTCATCGGCATTATTAACCGCTAAACAAGGTCAACCTGTAACGCTGGATTTTAACGGCAAGATTGATGATGAGAATGTGCAGCTTGAAATATCATCGAATAAGCTCAGCGAATTTTTCAGCACGCCAGATAAAATTCACCTGGATATAGATGCCAAACTCCCTCACTCTACGATCCATCTGGATGGAAACATTGACGTTCCTGTAAGTAGTCAAACTTTCAGAACGAGCCTGGTCATTCAGGGAAAGCGCCTCGATTCCTGGAACAAAATGTTGAAACAGGAAATGCCGCCCTTCGGCCCTTACACGCTAAGTGGAAATTTCAGTGTTGACGCAGAAGGTTTCCGTGTCAGCGAACTGAAAACGACTATTGGCGGAAGCGACCTTGGCGGTGAAATCTACATTCATAGCAAAGGCAAGAAAACTCACTGGGAATTAAACCTTGTCAGTCAGACATTCCAGATCGATGACTTTGATGTTGCAGGGTTTTCACTCGTTCCAGGTGTAGCTCGCGACGATAATCGCGCAACAACACCAGCAAAGGGAGATAGTCAGCAAGAGCCAACACTGGATGCAATAAACGATGACTTGCTGAAATCAAACGAATACCCCTATATCGATGTAGATTTGCAGCTTGATGCCCGAAACGTCATGTCCGGTAACTATGCACTCGGTAAAGGAAGCATAAATCTACAGGCCAGTGAAAATTTTCTCTCAATAGATAAATTGCATTTAGATCTACCCGGAGGGTTTATGGACGGAGCACTGGAAATTCAACTGCATGAGAATAACCTAAGCGGGCATCTTAAGCTTGATATGGATAAATTTAATTATGGTGTGCTGTATCGTCATTTCTATCCAGACTCTGTTGCCGATGGCTATATTAGCACCAGAATTGATTTGCAACTGGCTGGCCGTGACTTCAAGCATGCCCTTGAGCACGGTTCAGGTCGGCTAGATTATGCATTTTGGCCTAAAAACATCGAAGCGAAGGTTCTTAATATCTGGTCCGTTAATCTCTTTCTTGCCATTTTGCCTGAACTAAAGAAGAAGGAATCAAAATTTAATTGCGCTGTGGCTCTGCTCGACGTCGAGGATGGAAAATTGTTCGAGGAACTGCTACTGCTGGATACCAGCAAGATATGGATGAACGGAAATTTGAATGTTAATTTTCAGTCGGAAGAGGTTAAATTATCCCTGTTTCCGAAAGCTAAAAAAGCCAGGTTATTCGGTTTACAGGCCCCTATTCGTGTCAAAGGCAACTTTTCCGAACTGGGCCTGTCCATTAAAGCCTACGATATATTGGCAAGCTACGTTAAGTTCATTACCAGCCCGCTGCATGCGCCTCTCAAGCGGCTCTTTGGTAAAAACATTCCTCAGGACGCCAGTGAGTTATGTGAACAGTTTCTTGATCGGGATTATGTCAAAAGTGTTGTTGATGAGATGAAAAAAGAGAGCCCTACACTTGATGAGATGTATAACAATGAGTGAGTCCTGCGTTACCTTTTAATCAATTCAAGTGCCACGAATTCACTTATATTTTTAACCCTCCCTGTCCGACATAAAGAAAACTATCTTGTAAGGTTAATCATATAGCCATAAAAAAAGGACCTGCCCAGTAAGGGCAAATCCTTCTCGTTTGAGTTAATCCAGGGTAAGACGAACTATTTATTAGCCCTGTTTTCAACCAGGTGATCGACAACTGCCGGATCCGCCAGGGTTGATGTGTCACCCAGGCTATCGATTTCATTTTCTGCTACCTTGCGTAGTATACGACGCATGATTTTGCCTGAGCGCGTTTTTGGCAGGCCAGGGGCCCATTGCAGAATATCAATGGTAGCAATCGGTCCGATTTCCTTGCGTACAAATACAACCAGTTCCTTCATAAGCTCATCTGACTCATCAACTCCTGCCATAAGCGTTACATAGGCATAAATACCCTGGCCCTTGATATCATGAGGATAGCCAACAACAGCCGATTCAGCGACACTGCTATGCAGTACCAGCGCAGATTCTATTTCAGCTGTGCCCATGCGGTGACCGGAAACATTAAGCACATCATCGACACGGCCAGTTATCCAGTAATAACCGTCAGCGTCGCGACGACAGCCATCACCCGTAAAGTAATAACCGGGATAAGTAGTGAAGTAGGTGTCAATAAATCTCTGGTGATCACCATAAAGGGTACGCATCATGCCTGGCCATGGGGCTTTGATAATCAGGTTCCCTGAACATTCGCCCTCAAGTTCATTGCCTTGCTCATCAACAATAGCAGGCTGTACACCGAAGAAAGGCTTTGAGGCCGAACCCGGTTTCATGTCGATAGCTCCTGGTAATGGAGTAATCATATGGCCGCCTGTTTCTGTCTGCCACCAGGTATCAACAATCGGGCAGCGGGAATCACCGACCACGTGGTAATACCATTCCCAGGCTTCCGGATTGATCGGTTCTCCAACTGTTCCTAGCAACTTCAGACTCTTGCGGGATGTTGTCTTGACCAGTTCTTCACCTGAGCGCATCAATGCACGAATTGCAGTGGGTGCTGTATAAAATTGATTGACCTGGTGCTTGTCGATCACCTGCCAGAAACGTGATGCATCAGGATAGGTTGGGATACCTTCAAACATCAATGTGGTGGCGCCATTAGCCAATGGACCATAGACGATATATGTGTGTCCAGTTACCCAGCCAATATCCGCGGTACACCAGTAGATATCTCCATCATGATAATCAAAAACATACTTGTGGGTCATCGCTGCAAATAACAAATAGCCACCGGTAGTATGTAAGACACCTTTTGGCTTGCCGGTTGACCCTGATGTGTAGAGAATGAACAGCGGGTCTTCAGCATCCATCTCTTCTGGAGGGCAGTCAGTTGAAGCATCAGCCATCATTTCGTCATACCAGACGTCGCGTCCTTCCTGCCATGCAACATCACCACCAGTGCGCCGGACTACTATGCAGGTCTTTACATTCGGGCAATCTGCCAGGGCTTTATCTGCATTGACTTTCAATGGTACAGATTTTCCTCCGCGCACGCCTTCATCAGCGGTGATGACCGTTTGGCAATCAGAATCAAGAATACGATCACGCAATGAATCTGGTGAGAAACCACCAAACACTATGGAGTGGACTGCACCAATTCGGGTACAGGCAAGCATCGCAACCGCCGCTTCAGTTATCATAGGCATGTAGATACAGACACGGTCACCCTTTTTGACACCGCGTGATTTCAATACATTGGAAAATTTACATACTTCTTCATATAACTCGCGGTAGGTGACTTTTTTATCAACGTCCGGATCATCAGCTTCCCACAGTAATGCTACCTGGTCACCACGTGTTTCCAGGTGACGATCCAGGCAATTGTAGGAAACATTCAGTTTACCGCCTTCAAACCAGCGTATATCGCCTTTTGTAAAATCAAACTCCTGTACCTTGTCCCAGGTTTTTGTCCAGTCCAGGAATTCGTTTGCCTGATCTGCCCAGAAACCATCCGGGTCTTCAATCGATCGTTGATACATGGCCTCATATAGTTCGCTAGTAATATGGGCGTTTTCGGCAAATTCTTCGGGTACCGGGTAGACTTTGGATTCAGACATGGTGATCTCCTTTGGGACTGGTTTTATTATTTAAAGCTGGTTGTGTTAATTCATATTATCTGTTCGATGTTGCTTGATCTTATCTGGTGTGTCAAAGGCTGATAGCAAAAAAATGGAAAGATTAGCTCAAAAACTGCCTTAACGGCAATGTTTTGCTGCTGTCCATATGGCCAATCTGCGCCTGCAGCAGTTCTGCTGTGGCTATAGCATCACTTAAAGCATTGTGTGCCTGGTACATTGGCAGGCCATAACGCTTGCGTAGATTGAACAGACGAAGGTCACCTTGCTCTATATGCTTGTTTCGCCGTTCCAGCCATCTCTTTGCTATTCTCATCGTATCAATCACGGGAAAACGCGGGCACATTCCATAAAGTATCTGACAGGCTTGTGTTAAAAACGTAAGTTCGATTTTTGCATGATGGGCAACCATGGTCTTACCCGCCAGTGCTCTTAACAGGTTACCTATTACCACTTCCAGGGCTTCACCAGCAGAAACATCATCATCAGTAATGCCATGAATTACAACGCTCTGTTCGGTCAAAGCTCCATCTAGCCTGACCAGTTCATGACGTGCTGACGACAGTTGAATCACCCCTGCCTCAATATCAACATAACCGGCACTAACAATATGGTCTTTTTTCGCATCCAGCCCGCTAGTTTCAAAGTCCAGTGACAACAGCGGTAATGAATGGATATCACTCCCCTTGTCAACGAGAGGAACTGAGAGATAATCCCTTAAAGCACCATCCGGCACAGAATCAAGCATCTTTCTGCGCCTGGACTCCTCACTGAACAGGAAGCCAAGCATTAACCGATGTTCCCTGCATGGTAGCGTTGAGAAAGTGATTCCTGCATTGTCTGAATCACTTTA
>JASJFV010000127.1:0-2883 GCA_033791885.1 Gammaproteobacteria bacterium
CTAAAACCATGCGCCTTGAGAGCGTATATCGCACCACGGCTGACTGCGCCAAAACCGAAAATAATTGTTTTGCGTTGATTACCGTAGTGTCCATCGATACCTTTAAGTTGCAAGGCATGTATTACTGCGCAATAGCCGGCCATTTCGTTATTCTTATAGAATGTGTGGCGACCAACATGACCACTAGGAGACCAGACAAACATATCCTCAAAAGCAATGAGTGTCTGCTTACGATCAAGTGCTGCCTGGGTGATGTCCCGTTGCTGCACGCAATGCACATAGCCCCATAGCATTCCACCTTCGCGAAGTTCCTTTAGATCAGCTAATACCGGCTTGTTAATGATGACGCTACCAATGTCGGCCAATAACTCGTGACGTGTGGCAATACCGCCGGTCTGAGCAGCAATTTCCGAATCTGCTACACCGAATGGTGCACCATAACCCTCCTCAAATATGAGCTGACGGCGAAGTTCTTCAGGAATGCGATGCAAATGCGCTGGATGAATCGGCAATCGTCGCTCATCTTCTTTTTTTGAAGTCCCGATAACTCCCACTGTTAATTTATTCATGCCGTCGTATCCTTTAAATATAGAAAATTCAATAAGTTTGGCTTCATGAACGAATTGTCAGTTTCGCCAATAGGCCTGTTGCTTTGTGAGCTGCTCTATCGCAAGCCTTGCAGAGTTTCAGAAAGTGAAACTCCGTACAAGTGACAGGCGTATCAAGCCTGACACTTAAAAAACCGGCCACCTGGAGAAGAGGTCAGCTTTAGTGGATGTAGCTTTATTGAATATAGCTCCAGAGGGGCGGCGTTGATGTAGGTGTTAGCGATTTTTTGCAATTGCCAGTAACGATACTAGCGCCGTCCATGAATGATACTGCAAATAGCAAGCAGCGTCAGATCTCAATTGTTTCTACTATAATCGAAAACACCCGTCTGATCCCAGTTATTAACACAGCACAGGATAATAATGGGGGTAAGTTACTGAAATAACAGGGTGCAGGCTAATAAAACTCGAAGTAAGGCATTAAGCCCATAATAAAGTGATGCTTAGTAAAAGTTTCATACATATAAATAATAAAACATATCTATATCAGTTTGATCAGCCTATAGTGATTACAAGCTGAATTGTTCCGTAACGAGCAAGTAGTTTCTTTTTTCTACTGTTCCCACACCCATCGTCAAGCTTATCGGCTTAAAATCAGCCAGAGCTACTTAGCTCATTGAATCACCCTGCCAGATAACTCAAACCCGCAGCTTCTGTAGACAATGACCCTGGCTGAAAAGCTGAATGCAACAGCTGCACCGCACTATTAATTTAATTTACCCAGGTAAACCTAATGCAACAACATATAAACAATCCTCAGGATTCCGAATCTTCCAGTCAATCCATGGCTATTCACCTGGCAGAACTTAACAATCAAAACTGGAACAGGAGAAAATCAGCAAGTCTTGCCAAACTGCGCACACCCTCGCCAGCGTCTGACGTTTCGTTCGGAACCAATTATTGATATGTGCTCTTTAGAGAATCAATTAGATACCTTCGACACAATGAGTGGTGCCCAGTAATGGAATTGAGCTTTCCGAATCCAAGTCGCAGTTACGATGCTGCGAAAAACCGTGTTCGCTTCTGGGGATATGACAGAACGATCGAGGTTTCATTCTTTGTCGAGGTAGATGCCCTTCTTCGGCTCTGTCCCGGCATGAGCGGTGCTGAAAAAGAATTTCTAAAAGCTTTTGATTCGGTACTGAACCGAATACATGAGGCTGCAAATAAAGCCTATGTTGCAGGCGGTAAAGGTAAGGGCAGCTATGCTTACGTCCTTGCTGCTAACGATTTTTGATATATCGAAAAAGAGTAGATTGTTTGGCCCGCTATAAGAATATTAGAAGGACTAAAGGAGAAACAGCTTTTGCCTGATATACAACTGATTTCTGACGAGTTCATAAAACCCTCCTGGAAAGACAGCATCTACAGGCAGCGCGAAGAACTGGCGCGGATGCTCCGAGAGCCGCTCGCGCTGCTGGCCGAGAGATGCGTACCGTTTTGGGGCGATCAGGACGGGCTGAACACAGTGCTCATGGAAGGCTTCTCGAGCATACCGTATTGCACCAGTCTGTATGTCCTCGACGATGGCGCCACCCAAATCAGCGACAACATCAACAAGACAGGAATCCTGTCCGGCCATTTTCAGCGCGATCGCAGCGAGTGCCCCTACATGAAAGAGGCAATGCCGGCGTGGGGGTTTTTGTTATCGGATGCCTACGTCAGCCTGAATGCACATCGTCCTTCGCTGACCTCTCTGCAAGTCTTGGTATCGGGGGTGGGCACCATAGGGTACCTGGCGGCGGACTTCGACCTGCGCGGCCTGCCGGTGACTTCTGCATTATACCAGGAGCCTCATGACTGGCGGCAGGTAAAGGGCGACCCGGCAATCCGCGGCAGCCTGTTCCAGCAGACCCGGACCGAAAGCCCGATGGACCGCAATATGCAGAATGCGCTGTCGATTCTGGAGGAACTGCTCACGGAGCGCGGCGTGTTCCAATGCCAAATTCATTTCTCGAGTAGTCAGGCCACCATCTGGACCATCGACGACCCGCTGAGCTATCGCATCCTGGACCAGGAAATACTCATGGACCCGGACATTTGCCTGTTGTACCCATCGCTGCCGTATCCCGAGGATGCCAGGATACCGCAGGCCGAGATCACCCGGATTCTGGACGCCTTGCAGGGTCTGCGTAAAGTGGATAACACCATCTATTTACGCACGGCCTCCGTCAATATTTTCAACGGCATGTTGAGCCTGACTTTTTCCTGTGACGGATCGCACTACATGCGCTACGACGAAGTCCTCGCCAAGGGCGCCACCTACTGGTCCGGC
>JASJFV010000128.1:0-6035 GCA_033791885.1 Gammaproteobacteria bacterium
CGATGGCGCCCATGATCAGGATCATCATTGGTTCGAACAGGCCCACCATGATGGATGTGCGTGCTTCGAGTTCGTTTTCCTGCACCTCGGCAGATTTTTCCAGCATCTCATCGAGTCGCCCGCTGGACTCACCGCTGGCAACCATTTGTGTGAGCAGTGGCGGAAACAGTCCGCTTTTTTTCAATGCCTTGCTCAGGCTCATGCCTTCACCTACATCAACTCTTGCCTGCTCCATTGCCTTACGCATGGCGATTTTTTTCACCACCTGGCTGCTGGCGGCCATGGCCGTCTGCAGAGGGACTCCGCTGGCCGACATGATCGCCAGTGTTCGTGCCATGGTTGACGTATTCAGGTTGCGGACGATACTGCCTATTAACGGTACACCCAGCATGAACTGGTGAAGCAACAGTCTTGTTGCCGGCTGCCTGGTGATGAAACGAAATATTATCGAGCCGACAACGATGGCAAGGAGAATCCACAACCCCCATGTCTGCAGAAACTCGCTGACCGCGATCATGCCGCGTGTGAGCAATGGCAGAGCCTGGCCGGATTCCTCAAATACCTTGACGACTTTAGGTACCACGTAAGTCAGCAAGCCGGTGACGATTAGAAGCGCCACTACAGTCAATATTATCGGGTAGATCAGGGCGATGAGGATGCGACGGCGCAGTGCTGTGGTGTTTTCCGTGTAGTCGGCGAGTCGATCAAGAACCATGTCCAGCCGACCGGTTTCTTCACCTGCATGCAGTGAGGCGCGATACAGGCTGGGAAAGGCTGCAGGGAAGTTGCCAACGGCATCAGACAGTGATTGTCCTTCCATTACCGATGAACGAACGGCTGTCAGGATAGAGCGGATACGGTGATTGCTCGATTGCTCAATGAGCCCTTCAAGGGTCTCTTCGATGGTTAACCCGGCGCTAAGCAAGGTGGCAAACTGGCGCGTGATAACGGCCAGCTCTGCAGGGGGAATACGCTTGCGACTGTGCCTGGTGCGACCCTCTACTGTCTTTTCACTGATTTCGTTAAGCGTGAGCGGCAGTAGTCCCTGGTCGCGCAGCAGCTGACGAACCTGGCGCGGAGTATCGCCTGTCAGTACACCCTTGCGGGTGGTGCCTTTCTCATCCAGTGCCTGGTATTCGTAAGCGCCCATGATTACACTCTGCTTCCTAAGTCTATTGTCTTTTCTTTAACCTTTAACCTTTAGTCTTTAACCTGCATTTAATCTACTGGTCATACATGGTGACGCGCAGCACTTCATCAAGGCTGGTGATGCCCTGGCGAGCACGGCTGAGTCCATCACTGAGAATAGAAGGGCTCTTCTTACGGATTTCTTTGATCATGGTTTGTTCATCTTCGCCACGATGAATCATTGTTTTAATATCATTGTCGATAATGATTAGTTCAAATATTCCGACCCGGTTGCGAAACCCGGTGTGATTGCATTCTGCGCAGCCAACATGATGATAGAGTGATATTTCTTCCCCATTCTCAACACCCAGCAGCTGCCGTTCTTTGTCTGTTGCCGGGACTGCTTCTTTACAGTTATTACACAATACGCGCACCAGTCTTTGTGCCAGCAGGCCGGACAGACTGGAGGCTATCAGGTAGCTGTCCACGCCCATGTCCTGAAGGCGGGTGATGGCGCCAATCGCAGTGTTGGTATGTAGGGTGGATAGCACAAGGTGGCCAGTAAGACTTGCCTGAATGGCAATTTCTGCCGTCTCCAGGTCACGAATCTCACCCACCAGAACTACGTCCGGGTCCTGTCGCAGTATGGAGCGCAGGCCACTGGCAAATGAAAGGCCTGCCTTGGTGTTGACGTGTACCTGTCCGATGCCTTCAAGATCATATTCCACCGGATCTTCGACGGTGACGATGTTGCGCTTGCTGCGATCGATATGGCTTAGCCCTGCGTACAGGGTAGTGGTCTTGCCCGAGCCCGTTGGGCCTGTTACCAGGAACATGCCATGCAGAGACCGCGTCAATTGCTTAAAGCGCTCCTGCATTGATTCATCCATGCCAAGGTCAGCAATATTAAAGCTTGATGACTGTTTGTCCAGAATTCGCAGAACTATCCGTTCGCCATGCTGAGTTGGCAGGGTAGAGACACGGACATCGATGGCATGATCGCCGACACGTAATGAAATGCGGCCGTCCTGCGGCAAACGTTTCTCAGCAATATCAAGTTTCGCCATGACTTTGAGTCGTGATACCACGGCACCATGAAACCCACGATGGAAATTGGTGATGTCTTTCAGGACACCGTCTACGCGGAAACGGACGCCTGAATTATTTTCATAGGCTTCGATATGGATATCAGAGGCCTGTTCGCGGATGGCCTGGTTGAACAGCGCGTTGATGAGCTGGATGATAGGTGCGTCGTCGGCTTCTTCCAGCAGATCTGTTGCTTTCGGGATATCCTGGATCAGTTGCTCAAGATCAACGTCTTCACCAAGGTCCTCAGCCATTTGTGTTGCCTCTGACTGGCCCCGGCTGTAGGCTTTGCGCAGCAGATCATCAAATTCCTCTCTGCTGACAGTGTTGAACTGAACGTTTGTATTGAGGAACCTCTGCAGCTCGGTAATGATGCTGAACGGTGGTAGAGCAGGGCAGCACAGGTTGGCTGTTTTTCTGTCTGCCTGAGTCTCTACGCCAGTTAGTAATACATTATGTTCCCGTGCGAATCGATAAGGGATTTCTGTAACTGTATCCTCAACTGGATTCTGAATTTCGCTACTATTTATGTCTTGCAGTCCCATCAGGCTATCTTAATAACACGGGTTTTCAGAGTCAGGATGATAGCTACATTCTTCATCATCATCCTGCGCCAAATTATTAGTTTTCTCGTCCGGGTCGATGACTTCACCAATCGGTGTAATTTCAGGGTTTTCATTCAATGGCGGCATGACGGAAGGTGTTAAGCCGCGGATCAGGTATTCCGAGCGGCCATTTGCTTCAATCTGACGGTCGCGCATGGCGCCATATTTCCGTTCGGTGAAACCGACAAGGTCGCTTTTTGTGCGGATTATAGTCGGCTTAATAAACAACATCAGGTTGAGCTTTCGCTGCTGCTTCTGCTTGTTGCGGAAGAGTCCGCCGATTACCGGAATGCTGGATAGACCCAATACGCCATCAACGGTGTTCTGCAGATCATCGAGTATCAGGCCGCCCAGTACCACGGTCTGGCCACTCTCAACTACTACGGTAGACTTGACGATACGCTTATTGGTGATCAGATCTGAGGCGCCCTGTACACGCGTCTGGCTGATGTTGGAGAGTTCTTCTGAAATTTCCAGGCGGATGGTATTGCCTGCGTTGACCTGGGGTTTGAGTTTTAGTATCAGCCCGACATCTTTACGTTCGATAGTCTGAAAGGGATTCACAATCGGTGATACGCCAACACCAGGTGACACAGCTGTGTTGGTAACATCCGTTGTAAACTGGCCGGTAATAAAGGGCACTTCCTGTGCAACACGAATCTCAGCCTCCTCATTATCCAGCGTCAGCAGGTTGGGTGTTGACAGGATATTGGACTCACTGTCTGAGCGCAGGGCATGCAGAACAATATTGAAAGCAGGTACTCGTTCACCGGTCAGGCTGGTGACGAATCCTGATAGAAAACCGAGCCTGAGGCCGCCCTTGCCGATATCATATTCTGTGCCGCCGCTGACCTGTCCATTTGAATTGACGTTGGTGCCATCCCATGAAATACCTAGCTGACCGAGACGATCTTCATTGATTTCGGCGATAATGGCTTCAACAAAAACCTGTGCGCGCCGTATATCAAGTTGGCTGATAATGCTGCGGATGACCTTTATCTGCTCATCCTTGGCATGTATGACCAGGGCATTGGTGGCTTCATGAGCCTGGATAGAAATCTTCTGTTGTGCAGCCTTGGGGTCACCCGACTTCTGGTACGAAGCAATCAAGTCAGTGAGCAGGCCGACGATGTCTTCTGCCTGGGCATGCTGAAGATAGATGACATGAGTGTCACCGACAGTCTCTTCCTGGTCCAGTTTGGCGACGATACTCAAGATGCGATTAATGTTTGCCGCCGTATCGGTGATGATAATGGTGTTTGTCGGGCCGTGTGCTGCAAAGTGACTTGTCGGTGGCAGTAACGGTTTTAATATCGGCACGATGTCACGCACCGAGCCATATTTCAGTTGATAGACCTCGGTGATTTGCGAATCTCCGCGAATGCCTGTTTTACCATACTTGATGGGTGTTGGTATGGTCTTGGCAACGGCTTTTGGCAGCAGTTTGACCAGTCCATTTGATTCAATGGCAACAATATTGTGTACATCAAGGACAGACAGGAAGACTTCATAAATTTGATCAGGCCCAAGCTCTTCACTTGATACAAGTGTGACTTTGCCTTTTACGCGTGGGTCAACAATAAAGTTCTTACCGGTGATTTTAGAGACAGCGTTAATCAGTGCATGTATATCGGCGTCCTGGAAATTCAGTGTCAGCTTGTCATTCGCGTTCCTGGGGACGGATTGCGAGTTATTATTCGTTGTTGATTGCGCCATGCTGATTGCAGGCACAATCGTCAGCATCAGGCTGAGAATGGCAATAGAAGCGGTATGTAAGAATTTTAAGGTCATCGGTTTCAGAAGCTCAGGCTAAATCTATCTTAATCAAAGTATTTATGTTTTATATCACAGAGTTTAGTACAAATTAGGGCATGGAACCTTTAACTATCCTAAACTATCTTTAAGGAACCATTTGATGAATCGTCAATGCGAGGAACTATGGTGACGAGGCAATCACTTCGACAATTATACCTTAAAACATAAGGTTATTGTGATAGTCTCGAATAGACCACAAGTTCCCGTCATGCATCACCGGTATTACTGGAAAATTAGACTCTACAGGAATATCATTACACTGTGCATGTGAATATAGCAGAGTCGCAGACAATAATTGTCGCTGGGTAGGAAAAGATGTTACTGAACAAAAGGTTAAATCGTCTAAGCGCCATCGGTTCAATTGCCGGTGCAGCAGTTCTTTTACTGGTTTCAGGAGTGCTGCATGCAGATCGCATCACTGCAGGCGATGCGCATAACCTCGCCGCCAGGGCCGATAGCAGCCAGTATGTCTGGGGTGCAGACAACAATGGCCAGCTGGGTGATGGCACTACACTGGATGCACTCAACCCGATTGCTGTTAGAGATATCCGCTATAACGTGCTTGATGGTGCTATCGCTGTTGTGTCACATGGCGACAATAACCTTGTTTTGCTTGATGATGCGACCTTGCTTGGCTGGGGCCCGAATGAGAATGGCCAGTTGGGCAGTGGTTTGCTCTACAGCAGCAAGTATCTGGGCACTGTTCCTGATGACGGTGATGATGACACCGATCCAGCAGAAGATACTGACCCTGAGCCAGAAATACCTACTCCTGCGTTAACTTTCCCGACAGAAGTTGTCGACCCCGACGGCAATCCAATAAGCAATATCACGGCTATCGCCCTGGGAGATAATTTTGCCGCGGCAGTAAACCAGGAGGGCAGCGTGCTCGTATGGGGCAATCTTGCTGCCTTTGAGCCAAGAGAAGAAAGCCGTGAACCGGTGAACACTTATCGCGATAAATTCTTTGATCCCAGCATTGAGTTCATTGACAGTCAGTATAAAGATGGTGATCCTGTCACTGATTATGAATTGAAGTACATGAGTGAAGCCGTGGGTAATCGTTACACAGGGATCGTCTCAGTTGCTGTTTGTGACAGCCATCTGCTGGCGCTAACTAACACCGGTAATGTTCTTGCCTGGGGAGAAAACAGTGTAGGCCAGCTTGCAGATGGTACCCTGACACAGCGCGCCTATCCCGTATATGTTCACAGTAGCCCGCAAGCAATGGTTTCAAACATCACCAGCATAGCAGCACATGGATCAGCGAGCGTAGCAGTGAGATCAGATGGGCGGGTACTGGGATGGGGAAGCACATTAATTGCAACGCCGCTTGATACAGATACAGAGGAAACCTCAGTCACATTTGACCGTACAGCAGATTACTATGCGAAACCACTG
>JASJFV010000129.1:0-3748 GCA_033791885.1 Gammaproteobacteria bacterium
GCATGCTTTCAAAGCTTCGTCTTGATTGTGAATCAACATGTAAGCCAGAGGCATGGTGTAATTAATCAGAGGTTCCCTAGACTGAGTAGCAGATAAATCGACTCGGCAATATATTTTTTATTTCCCTGACTACAGGCACAGCATGAAAATTAATGTTCCAGCAATTTTTCGTCCTATTATTTGCGGATTTATCATAATTTCAGGAACCACCACCCTGCCTGCTGCTGCCAGCTGGTTTGCCGATAGCATGATTGATCCAGTTGATAACAAGATAGATGCCAGTAAATTCCTGGCAGAGAAAAAAGGCTTTCTGCCAGTACCCATTATCATCACTGAACCTGCCGTTGGCTATGGTCTTGGCCTCGCTGCTGTTTTCTTCCATGACCCGTTGGCAGGAAAAACAGAACCCGGAAAAGAATTCGATCCCAATCCTGAGACAGATGGATCATTAAAACCACCCAGTGTGTCAGCACTGTTTGGCGGATATACAGAAAACGGCACCTGGTTTGGTGGCGGTATGCACCATGGCATATGGAAAGATGACAGCATTCGGTACACAGGCGTATTGGTAAAGGCCAATGTCAATATGAAGTTTTATGGCCTCGATGGTGGTGAAGGGAATCTAAGCAACAACCCGATTAAATTCAATACCGAGGCCATTTATTTTCTGCAGGAAATGCTGTTCCGTATCAAGGGCTCTGATTTTTTTGCCGGTCTAAAATACAGTTATCTCAATACAGACAACGAATTCGATACTTCTGAATTACTGCCAGGAAGCGGCCTGCCAAATGTGGAATTTGACAGTACCTCAGCGGGTCTGGGCCTGGTTCTGCAATATAATGGTCTGGACAATACCATCACACCCGGCCAGGGTTTGAAAGCGCAACTGGATGCAACGAATTATGGAGATACCTGGGGCGGCGACAGTGACTTTAATAAATATCGCCTGTTTGCCAACTACTGGTTTCCAATTAAAGACGACTGGTTAATTGGTCTGCGCGCAGATGGCTCAGCTGTCACCGACAATCCGCCATTCTACGAATATCCTTTTATAGATATGCGCGGCATACCCGCAATGCGCTACCAGGGTGAGGAAACATTACTCGGCGAACTAGAGGCACGATATGACTTCAATCCGCGCTGGAGCGTTCTCGGTTTTGCCGGCGCAGGCAAAGCCTTTTCTGACAGAGGAAATGGAGATAGCGATACGGTAGTTTCAAAGGGCCTGGGATTCAGATACCTTATTGCACGCCGGTTTGGCATGCGAGCAGGAATAGATGTTGCCTGGGGGCCTGAAGATACAGCGTTCTATATTCAAATGGGAAGCGCATAGGGAAGATAGTCAAATTTCGGACATACAGATTATTCGGACAATACAGATTAATAGATGCTGAATGGATTCGTTAAAGTGTTTGTACCCGTCATCTCAAACTAACAGGTGTTACCCCATTTCCTGGTTCAATCCATCGCCAGGTATAACAACGTTCGGCTCACCTGTGCCGAGTTCTATAAATTCAAGCTATCCTGGCGTTCAACATGACGACCCTATACGTTCTCAGGAGATCTGATTGAGTTAATGAAAACCACCTCGAAAGATGGTTAATTAAGTACCTTCAATCTGCCAAATGCTGGCCTCTTGTAGTGAAAGAGACAATCCCTGGTATCATTTATTGATATCTATTTCTGACCGTGAGTTTTCGTCAAGGGACTCAGGTAATCTTATCGATAATGATGACATGCATCTAAGTGGGTATCGACTTGTCACCAAACACAAACATCCATCAAAAACGTTTACCGAGGGCAATACCGTAGACCTCTTCATTTTCCTCGTTCTCGATGAAGTCCAGGTTGGCCTGAGGAGCGATTGACCAGCCCTTGCCGAGTTCGAACTCATAACCGATCGTACCTCGCAATACATTCTCTCTTTCATCACCGGGGTCCTTGCGGCCAACACCTGCGCCAAGGAACAGGCCCTTATACGGCCACAGGTGGGCGAATAGTAATGCGAGCGTCGAATCCTTCTCTCTTTCTGCACGCTCTATCACACCTCCTATCGACCAGGACTTGTTAATGCGGTAGCTATATTCAATACCGAGGGTCTCGAGGTTCTCACCGTGTTCATGTGTAACACCAAGAAACGCAGCCAACGCATGTTTGCCATAATCCTCTTCGCCACCTTGCGTGTCCTTGCTATGGGTTTCATCGGCGATTGCTCCTGCCGAGCCCAATGACAGGCACAGCGCGACTGCTATGTACTTTAAATGTCTGGGGATAACACATTTCATCGAGTTTCCTCCCTTGTTCGTGCAAACTGTGTAAATAATGCGGATATATTAAATAATATGAGCAAGCTTAGCCATGGGCATCACATTTCTTCTCCTCGTGGCTAACTAATGGTCGGCTCTGCGTCGGTGGCGGTCACCTGCCAGATGCTAGAGATACAGATCTCTGAGAGTCTGCTTTCGGCTGTGAACAACGCAAATCCTTGCCAAGTCACATAACTGTTACATACCTGTTGTAGTCATTTCAAATGACTAGTTCAGGTTTGTTCCTCTAGCAACTAATCCCCAACGCCGTAGACCTTTTTATACAACGCATCAAAGTAACCTTTGTGGTCATAGACCTGGTTATCCTTTGCATATTGTATCCATGCATTTAGCAGTTCATGTTTAATTTGAGGATGCTTCCCAGACAGGTCAGTGATTTCGCCCGGATCAGTAGCAAGATCATATAATTCCCATTTGCCCGTGCCGAATGGTTCAGGTAAACGAAGTAGTTTCCATTTGCCCGTGCTTAAGCCTTTGTTTTGTATGGCATGCTCGGAGAGATTCGAACGCCAGACCGCCTGGTTCTTAACATTAACTATGGGTTATAAGCATTTGTTTTATTAAGCCTATTGGTGGCGATACCCGTTGCAATCTTCACCGCTGTGCATAGCCTGTCATAACCAGGTTTGGCAGAGGTTCTGCATTTACTTGCACCCAGGGCGTATCCGGGAGACAGACACTAAAGCTTTCTTTTGATCTTCTGACTGAGCTTGACCATCTTCTGCTGATCGACCATCGCCGCCTCCTCAGGTGACGGCTCAGGTTCTTCGGTGCCGTTTGCCAGTTTAACCCTGTGACGGATCCATGCAGCCAGGCATAAAACGCCGGTCAGGCTGGTCACGACCCACAGCAGCGACGGTGAGGCAATCAAGAGGCAGATTCCTGCCAATGGGGCCAAGAACAATGGGCCAAGCGTAAAATAGTGTGGTATCGGAGGACCGGTTCGTGCCGCCAGCCCGAATACGACCGCCATGCCTAAACTCGCTATTACAAAAGGCACAATATTGGCTAAGCCACCACTGCCATCAAGAAGCAGCAAAGGTTCTACGAAATAGGAACAGGCGCCTAGCGTCACCACTGCAAATATCGAGCCGACGGACCGTGCTCCGACTACCCCCGGTAATTTGTTCGATAACAGAGAAAGAAAAATCCACGCTACCAGCCCACTTCCTATTATGACCAATAGCCCTAGTAATGCGGGCCACCACCATGCAGCTGCAATCATCGCAGAAGAATCAGGAATAATTTTTCTCAGAAACGTCAAAGCAACAGTAATGAAGACTCTACCAAAGACGAAAAAGCCCGCACCGATAATAAAGCGAGGAAAAATCTTCATATTTTTCGCTGGTATCCAGACTACAAATGCAGACCAGGACAGAGCCAGCACAAACATCGCCAATGACACTATTTTGATTGTACTG
>JASJFV010000130.1:0-3815 GCA_033791885.1 Gammaproteobacteria bacterium
GGGGACAGGTACAGACATTGCGTAATACCGGGCTATTTCAAACCACTGTTTGATAGCCTCAAGTATTTTTTGATACGTGCTGGTAGACATAAGAACCTCCGAAAAAACGTGTTATTTGCTTTGCTTACATGGGAAACTCTACGCCTTTCATCAAAACATGATAAGTCGAATCTTTTATGTCATATGTTCGATTTTTCCGATCATATGATCGGTTGAACAACCGCTCAATCCCTTAACGTGTTTAGGCTACCATTGGGTACTGTCAACTTATGTAGATTAATAGTAATTTTAATCAAAAATAAACCTGTAACGTATTGATTATTGGTTTAGATGAGCCAGAATTTTCAAGAAAATTGCTGCAATTTAATTTAAGTTGACAGTACCCTGCAAAAAGTACTAGCCGAAGGCAAGGGCGTCAGGGTGACCGAGCGTCTGAAGGAAGCCGGAGTGCAAATCTGCGAGCCTATGCACAGAAACTGTATCAGGCCGAACCGCAGGGCGAATTAGCACAACATGACGAAGCCCAAGCAGATCACTGCGGGATGGTAAAAGCAGAGGTTGTGCAAAGAAAAATTACTGGCGCATTACATGAGGCACCTTCTGGCAATAAATAGACATCGCTTTATATAGATCAACTGTTTTCTACAAACAGGCCTTTTTTTTCAAACTATCTGAATTACAATCACAGGGTAAGCAAAAATATATACAAAAATTCATACGAGTTCAGATGATAATCTGATTGTACCTATGGTTAATGAAGCGATTGAGAAAGATATTCAGCACGAATACATTGGCAACACCGTAGGTGTTCATGGGCCGGTCGTTATCATTGCCTGTAACCGGCTGCCTCCATTACATCAGGCCCTGACTGCTTTTATAAATAATGAAAGCTATCTGTTTGAGGTACATCAACATCTGGATGAACGCCATGTTCGCGCCATAACTTTACACACTTCCTCCGGTCTTAGACGGGGTATGCCGGTTTATGATACCGGCTCACCTGTGCAGGTACCGGTTTCCCCTGATTGTCTGGGACGTTTGCTGAATATTTTTGGCGAGCCCCTGGATGATGGTCCACCATTACCTCAGGATAACTACCGACACATTCATGGTGAGCCTGTCTCACTGAGTGATGCCGTGGGTATGAGCGATGTGCTAGAAACAGGTATCAAGGTTATCGATTTGCTCTGCCCCTTTGTCAAGGGAGGCAAGACCGGTCTTTTTGGCGGAGCCGGTGTCGGCAAGACTGTCTTGATTATGGAATTTATGCATGCGGTGGCGACACTGCATAAGGGTGTATCTGTTTTTGCTGGCGTGGGTGAGCGCATCAGGGAGGGCCATGAATTATGGCATGAGCTGAAAAAAACCGGTGTGTTACCACAGACACTCATGGTCTTTGGCCAGATGGATGAGTCGCCGGGTGTACGCTTCAGGGTGGGCCTCGCTGCGCTCACCTACGCAGAGTATTTACGTGACACATTACAGAAAGAAGTGTTGTTCGTGATGGATAATGTGTTTCGTTTCGTACAGGCTGGCAGTGAAGTCTCCAGCCTGCTCGGCCGGATGCCGGCCATTGTCGGCTACCAGCCGACCTTAACCACCGAAGTGGCAGAGATGCAGGATCGAATTCTTTCCACCCGGCAGGGCAATATTACTTCGGTACAGGCGGTTTATGTGCCAGCAGATGATATGACCGACCCTGCTGTCAACGCCATTCTTAGTCACCTTGATACCAGCGTCATTTTGTCCCGGGTACAGGCCGGTAAAGGCATTTACCCCGCCGTCGATCCATTGCAGTCGAGCAGTTCATTGATGGATCGCCATACTCTGGGAGAAAAACATTATGCGATTGCCGAAGGTGTACGTGAACATCTGGCCCGTTATAAGGAACTGGAAGATATTATTACCATGCTGGGTATCGAAGAGTTATCAGCTAAAGATAATAAAATTGTTTTGCGAGCACGTAAGTTGCAGCGTTACCTTACTCAACCCTTCTGGTCGACTGCTTCGCACTCAGGTATAACGGGTGTATCCGTGCCATTGCAACAGACACTAACAGACTGTGAGGCTTTTTTACAGGGCCAGTATGATCACCTGCCCGAAGAGCAGTGTTATATGCGGGGCAGCATGGAGGGTCTGGCATCATGAAAACTTTTACCCTGTTGATCCAGGATGCCACCCATGCAGAAAAAATCGACGGCGTATCCTCTTTTGTTGGAGAAGATATGTCTGGCTCATTCGGTATTCTCGCCGACCACGCACGTTTGATGACGACACTGGTGATGGGGCTGGCGCGCTATCGTATAGCTAATGAACCCTGGCAATACCTGGCTCAGCCCGGTGCCGTGCTGTATTTTCACAATAATCTTCTCACCATCAGCACCCGTCACTATTTTCACGATGAAGACTATATGCGCATCAGCAGTGACTTACAGCAAAAACTGCTGGCCGAGGAAAAAGAGTTACATGCGGTAAAACACAGTCTGCAACATATGGAAAAAGAAATTCTCAAACACCTGTGGGAATTACGTCGCGGCGAAGGATGAAAATAATGAATCATCACCAGCAACTTCGAAAACAGGTCGAGCAGCAGGCCCGACGCATGAAACAGGCGGAACAGGACCGGCCCACCCTGATCGGACAAACGATCTATATCGGCACACTGGGACTGATGTTTGTACTGCCAGTAGTGGGCGGTGCTTATTTAGGCCGCTGGTTTGATGCCATGGTATCCGGTTATTCGATTCGCTGGACGATCAGTCTTATCCTGCTTGGGGTGTTCATCGGCATGTTTAACGTTTATTACATTATTAAGGAATAACGCAATGGGTGAAGACAGTCTGTTTATTCGCCCCATGTTTGAACTGGGGCCTGTGCAGCTAACCAATACGGTGATTACTACCTGGGTTATAATGGCCATCATCTGCTGTTTTGCCTGGCTGGTCACGCGGCGACTTCAGATAAGTCCCGGTCGATTACAAACTCTGGTCGAAGCGATGGTGTCGGTTATTGAAGAATCGATACGCGACATTGCCCCCCAGCATGTTCAGCAGATCATGCCCTTTATTGGCACCCTGTGGGTGTTTATTGTGATTGCCAATTTGATTGGGATTATCCCCGGTATGCATTCACCCACACGGGATCTGTCCGCTACCGCAGCCATAGCGTTTCTGGTTTTTCTGTCAGTACACTGGTACGGGATCCGTATCCAGGGCTTAAAAAATTATCTACTGCATTATCTAAAACCCAGCCCGATCCTGTTACCATTTAACTTAATCAGTGAAGTAACACGCACCATCGCCCTGGCGGTGCGTCTGTTCGGTAATATGATGAGCCTGGAAATGATAGCGCTGCTTATTCTGATGGTAGCCGGTTTTCTGGTGCCCGTACCAATACTCATGCTGCATATAGTTGAAGCACTGGTGCAAGCTTATATCTTTGGCATGCTGGCACTCATCTATGTCGCCAGCGGCCTGCAATCTCAACAACTACGACAACAAAAACAAGGAGAAAATCATGCCTGACTTAACTGTCTTTGTGCAAACCTCTACGCTGACGGCCATTATTGGTATTGCAGTGGGTGTCAGTGTGCCCGCCATTGCAATGGGCTGGGCCATCAGTCGCGCACTGGATGCACTGGCACGTCAGCCGGAAGCCGAGCGCTCTATCATGCGTACCCTGTTTATCGGCCTGGCGATGATTGAATCGCTGGCCATTTATGTACTGGTCATTGTGCTGATTGTCTTATTCCGCAATCCATTACTTGAGTACCTGACGCAATAATCACACAATAACCAGCAGTAATACATGGCCAA
>JASJFV010000131.1:0-3285 GCA_033791885.1 Gammaproteobacteria bacterium
ACTGTTATCACAGCAATTTTAAAATATAGTTAGTCACGGCTTAGCAAATAACCTGCCTGTATTCTATTACAGTCAACTTTTCCTGTGACTTTACCTTCTTCACCCTAAAAAAGTATACTTTTCAGGCTCTGTATTTTCTAACCAGCCTTTATCACTATATTATGTTTGACCACTGCCACTCCACATTCAGTATTCCTACCATGCTTGTATAAGCTCCGACCTTACCACCTGATATTCAGCATCTAAGCATTGTTCATTGCTGTAATGAAATAAAGGTGCAATAAGCATAGCGCCGATTAGACTACAACAAAATCAGTTAATAACCCGCCGGTAACGATTACTGCTGTGACAACGGTAAGTATAGCCATGCGCTTAAAAAATGGTACTGCCAACTAAACCCATCCTGTATATTTATCAAGAAAGTGCTGATATTTTTTATTTATCACGTTGAGGTATCTATAGCTTCACAGGTAACGTTTTGCTTCGGTAATAAAATCTTTCATAGGGGGTAATTCGTTTACTGGATACCAACAGGGTAATACGATGCGCGTATCACCTCTGCTAGAATAAAACTCAATCAGATCCAGGTTATTAACTGTTACTGAAGATGATTCATCGACCTTGATATTCATATTATCGAGTCTCATGTTGATATTGTGCGCGGCCATTTGTTTACCTGGGTTACTCATCGTATCCTTGATTATCTGCATATTTCTTTTCAGCAGTTCGTGACTAGCACCTAGTTTTGATAATTCAGTTTCGATGCTCTCAATCTCTGCACTCAATGAGTTCAGATCGGGGTACGAACTCTCATTCTGTGACAACATCTCCCCCAAACCCCAGTTACCAGCCTTCATCATCGCCAGTTTGCGCTTTAACAATACCTGCTGTTGATTGAGTTCAGCTCTCATGATGCGTTCTGCAATAATTTTTCCCAGTGCTATCTCTATCATATAATCGAAGACACGCTTTTTCATGTTCGTCTTTGCTTCTTCCAATGAATCTGAAGGCCCGAGGTAGCGATGGTTGAAAAAATTGACTGCTTTCTGCATAACCTCACGCTGAATCATATCGCCCTGCAATACTGTACCCAGCCGGTTAATCTTCCCCCACTCCATGGTTAGCAGACCATATAATCTGGCAGGTTCTTCGCAATGCGCCTGTTTCATATACTCCCTGACACTTCTCGCACCACCAACCTTTTCCTGTAGATGAGTAAATGATGCAAAGAAAGCGTGCAGCCCTGGATCGCTACTGAAAGTCCTGCGGCTGATTTCTACAGGTAGCGGCAAAGCATCAATCATATTGATGATATATACCACAGCAGTCTCGACCGAATCTCGCAGCTGCTTCCTGTAGTTACCATATGCAAACAAACGCTTATCTGTAGCCTCTACTATCCGATCAGTAGCAGCAGCGATCAATGCATCGTCAACGACTGAAGATGGTTTTTCTGATGAAACGAACAGTGAACTTAGGAATTGCAACATAGAAAATTTATCCAGATAGTGTACTACCAGAAAGTCTCCACTGCAGCCATCCTTTAGCCATGGCCAATATTAGAGAACCCAAAAGACTGCTTAGGATCGACAACAGTCGCCCAGCCTGTGAAATTCAGATCAAATTACGCGACTGACTGCTGTCGGCCGATTGCGTAAATGAGTTAATTTCATTTAGAAAGACGTTTATTGATACGGTAGTAAGTATCCTTAAGCTCCTCACCAACTATCCTGGCCTTAGCTATAAATTCTTCAGAAGCTTCTTTTTTATTGTCGACTATTTCAGCAGTTTTGGCTTTCAAATGCACCCATTGCTTTTCTGCCTCTTCAAATTCTTCTTTAACTTCCATTGAAGCCAGATGCAGATTTATATTAACTTTATCGTGCTCTACATTAAGCTTTCTTATTAAATCCTCAAACTCTTCTTTAATTGACATGATGCACCTCACATTTATTTCTCTTGTTTATTTGTACAGGCATTACAGTATTAAAATAATACAGTTACATAATAACAATCTTGATTAAAATCAAATGCGGATAATGTAAAAATAGATAAACAATATTCAGGATACTATGCAGGTTAGTGACTGGTCACGGTAGGAATACCGGTTACCCGGTACCCCCGCGCTGATCCCAGCGTGCGCTACTAACGCACTGGGCTCCTCCCTTGAGTACGAACGCCAAAGCGATAGCGCTGCTTGACGCACACCAGCCAATCCAATCGACGCGAGGTCCGATGCCATACTCACCGTTTACGTATGACACGATTTTGCTTTCTCTTCAACGGAAGGAGATCAGCACCTCCAAGTTCGACCCGATTCGTAGTTCGATACTCCGCCTATGGCCTCCCATGTTAACGCTTCACGATTAATCTCACGAGTAACCGCGCATCACTCGGGCTTGTCGCCATGTCATTGCTTTCCTTCACCGCAGGCGATGTATTGGCAGGAAAACCCGTGGGAGAGCGGACTATGTATCTGCATGTGAAGAATATTGATTCCAAGCCCGTTACCATTCAACTGATTGCTCGTGGCTGTTACGAAGCCCAACCAGGTAATGGCCAAAAAATGGAATAATCTTGCCTCTAGTAGCTCTGTGAAAATTTGCTTGGCACGGATTCAAGGGCATGGCTGTGATGGGGAGTAGGGTTACTTCAATCTCAAATTTGCTCCCCCGGATGGCGGAAATGAAATTCAGGCGTTCGAATTTGACAACTCCAAGCATCTTAGTATGGCAGGTTGTGCTGGTATTCGTGCAAGTGATGAAGGTGAGTATGCTGGTAAAGTGGGTACGCTATGTCTGAACGGTACTTTTACTTTTGATCAAGAGTTCAATGGTGTGGGTGTTTCAAATTGTTCTATTGCGATACACGATCCATTATATGCCCCAGATGTGCAATAAAAGTCTTATTTATAGGATAATAAAAAGAGTTGGCAGTAATGACAATCCTTATATTGCATAAATATTTTAGAAAAGTGCAGGTAGAGCAAAACCTGTATCGGAATATCGTATTACCTGGACCTACAGCATAATAGGAATTCGTAGCATGTTAGCGGTAGTCTCTATGGCTGCCGTTTTTATGTGTGGTGTAACTTTGTCTCGACCCTCTGTTCATGGCCGCAGATGCTACTTCAATGAATATGTTTGAGTGTCTGTTGTTAGGACAGCCGACCTTTGTGTAAGTTATCTGAAGGAGAAAAACCGACCCATGCGATATTTACCGAAACCAAACGCTTATACCGTCTTTATTGCTCGAGTTAACAGGGACTTTATTAACCCACACCGA
>JASJFV010000132.1:0-13920 GCA_033791885.1 Gammaproteobacteria bacterium
GATAACAGCACTTTTCCGTCTTTGAGAATTTTTTCCTCATCTTCTGCAGACACGTCAATGAGTTGTGTAAATAACTGAATAAATTCCCGTAATCTGGTGATATCAGTCACAGCTAGACCTCACAGCCTGAACAGGTTATTAATAATGACTATGCAAATTAAATACAGAAAAGAGTTCAAAGATAAACAAAGACCACATTATCCAGAATTGAACAGGCCTGCAGGATAAATAAAGCAATCGTGAAGACCTCGTCATCTGGAGCTGCAACAATGGCATTGACCGCATTGGCCTCTAGTATCGCTGCATCGCTATGCTGTGACTATCTAATAACAGGTCTAGCCTCCGCGCCGATGCATCTCGCGCATACTTTCGCTTAAATGCTCACCTATCAGTGAAACCAGTCTAAGTCCTTCCTGTGTGCCACTATTACAGCCAAGTTTACATATGCCGACGACACCGCCTTTAGCTGGTGGTGAAATAGAGATGTCCCTGCTCGCTGCAGTGAAGGCATTGGACAGACTAATCAGGAAACGCTGGTTCTCCGGGCGATCAAGTTCCTGCAGCAAGTGTATCAACCCTTCGTTGCGTGTCAGACGATCGAGTAGCGTCATCCCCTCACTGAAGGCCGAGGCCATGCGGGTGACCATGTCATCTGTCATTGCGTCCTTTGCTGCGGCGACAAGCGAGGCGAATTCATTGAGTGCCTCGAGATCAATGTCTTTCATCGCCTCGGGAGTTTTTTCTTTCTCAGTGGTCATTATAGTGTAGCTCCTCAGAGTAGACCGCGTACGCTGGTCCAGTACATTTTATTGTAAGACATTTTGAACCAGTGCATAGACTTATTTGCGGCCCTCAGGTCGGGTGGATTTTCATAGTTAAAATTCGCATAGGTTGCCTTGTCATGACCTGCTTCAATGAAACAATACACTTTACCGTCATATTCATTCACAGGAACACCAATTTTTATAATAGATGCGATGTTTTCCGCTATAATTTCGGCCTCGAAATGCGCGGCCGATCCTGTTTTGCTGACCGGCAGGTTGGTCGTATCACCAACAACATAGACGTTGTCGCGACCTTCCATTGTAAGCATATGTCGATCGGTTGGGATCCAGCCGTCTCTGCCTAGCTCATTATCCTCTATCACTCCCATGCCGTGATGTTCCGGGATAGAAATGAGCAGGTCATACTTATACTCTGAGCCTTCCATACTCTTGACTATCTTGTTTTCAGCATCGACTTCTTCAATGTTAAACAGTGTCTCATATTCGACACCCATACGATCAAACTCGGGCTTGGCCCATATGGCAACGTTCTCGATACTGTGAATACGGTTTATTGGATAGTGGTATTTGATATTGACCTTGTCGCGAATGCCACGCTTTTTAAAGTAATCGTGCAGCGAAAACGTGACTTCAACCGGGGCTATCGGGCACTTATGCGGAACCCCAACTACGATGCCCAAATTGCCGCCTTCGAACTCACGCAGTTTTTTGAACATACTAACAGCGCCGGCTTCAGTGTAGAAAGTCTCACTGCCCTCTTCCAGGCCGGGTATCTTTCTTGGCATTACGCGTGAACCTGTGGCGATGACAAGAATATCATAACCGTAGGTTTTACCGCTTTTAGTCCTCACCTCATTCCTATCGAGTTCAAATTTATCCACCGGGTCGACATGGAATTCAATGCTGGATTCAAGCAGGCTGGTTTGTTTCCGATACAATTCATCCGGCATCATCTGTCCGAACGCGACGTACAGCAGGCCAGGCTGATACATGTGCTGGTCAGAGGCTGATAACATTGTAATTTTTGAAGTGCGGGCACGAATCTCAGGGGCAAGCCGCCGCGCGAGGTTGTTGGCCACTATGGTACCGCCTGTGCCGCCACCAACAATTAATATTCTCATTGCATTCTCCTAGTCAATTCCCTCAGGAAGATACTGACCGCCAGGCAGACCTATCTCACCCGGTATTTAGTATCTCTAAGTAAGTATCTCTCTATTTGGCCTTGCGGACTGAGATGTGCCAGATATCTCCGACCTTTTCACTGCCCACCATTTCATGTCCAATTTTATTAACCCATTCAGGAACATCAGATGCTGTGCCCTGATCTGTCGACAGCAGTTCAAGCACATCGCCTACTTCAGCCTGTTTCATATAGGTGATTAATTCCATAAGGGGCCCGGGACAGTAGGTGTTGCATGCATCAATAACTTTTGTTTCACTCATTTAAGATTTACTCCTGTTGAATATACCTGCTGCTGTCAGAATGTAAGCAGCTGCCCACCTTCGGCGTCCATTAAAAATTTTGTCAGTCCTGTTGCAGGCCCAAAACCCGGATCAAGGTTTTCATCTGTAATTTCAAGTAAATCCATCGCCATCGAACAGGGCAAAAGTCGAGCATCACCCAGATCGGCTGCCTGCTGAAACAATTGCTTAAACGGTGGCACACCTTTTTTATCCAGCATCGCGCCGAATTCTCCTTCCGCCGGGGCGCTGGATGTATGACCTTTGACAAAATACGTCAGGGCGTTCATCGAGAAGAAGACCGTTACCGTATCTCCACTCGCGGCGGCAACAGATGCAATCATCGCTGCCATCTGTAGTTTTTCGTGTGTGCTGGATACACATATGATATGAAATTCGCTAGGCATTATGCTTCCTCATGCTCCATGATCAGGCTATCGTTACTTGGTACTGCGCTCATACACCAGACTCCTTTTTTGATCATCTAAATAATACTAGTGACAGGGGAATCCCTGAGAGTGACGCATGTCATGAGCAGCATTATGAACTGTTGAGGTGCTGACAAAACCGGCTGCATAAAGGACAACTGCCCCTAACAGAAATGCACTGACCAGTTGTAGTGGTTTAGCGATCTTTGTCGAAACCCTTGAGGCGCGTTCAATACTGCTAGCTGTTGTTTGATTTTGCATGGTTATTTCTCCTACCCTCTATGGGTCAAATATGATTCTAATTTTAGTTAAACCGAAGGTGACTTAAACTCTGTGGGTAATTCCGTTTCTGCATCAGATTTCTTTACCGATGCTGATATTATGCGCCTTACAGCCCACGCCGAGACGAGGCCTAACACTAACCAGAAAGCAATATTGGCAATTGCCGTAGCTCCGATAAACTGCTGCGCAAGCTGTTCCAGTTGCACAGCTGCCTGCGGCGACTGTTCTGCGAACATGGCACCTGGAGCATGTGGAGCACCGACCAGGTGAGGCACCAGTATTAATAATGGTGCAGCCCAGCGCCAAGGTGACTTACCGAATGCGAGACCTGCCAGACCTGCAGCTGCAGAGACGACTGCGAACAACCACCATATCTGTCGTGCTTCCAAATCTGCCGTGGCAGCCAGCGGAATTTCTGGAGGTAACCCGAGCGCAGGTGACAGCCAGAAGACCAGGTACCCTGCTGCACCCCATACTAATCCGCGCCGCCAGTCAAACCGTGCCTCACCATTACGCTTTAAGCTGCTAGAGGCCAGCATAACTACTAACATTGCAAGAGCGAAGCCAAAGGCAGTCAATACGTTCGAAAGCAAAGTATATGCCGTTCGCTCAATACCGTTGCCCGGTGCCCATTCGTTTGCCGAATGTTGGTGAGCAAGAACATGCCCGGACGAGAGCTGGCCGGCATTTTCTATCGCAGGCACCGATGCGGCCTCTTCTTCAAACACCTCCGCACTATGGATAATAGGTACCACTTGCCATGTTTGCGCTATGGTCAGCGCCATGCCGGATAGTGCAGCTACCAGGAGAGCATAGAATACAATTTGCCGAAATATCATTAATTATTTCTCTCTATAGTCTAGTGGCAGGGAAATCCCTGTGAGTGACGCATGTCATGTGCCGCGTTATGAACCGCTGATGTGCTGACAAAACCTGCGGCATACAGAATCACGAACCCCAGTAGCAAGGCTCCAGCAAGCTGTATCGGTTTCGAGATAGATGTCGAAATCGATGAAGCATTAATTTTTGCAATGTCTGAAGCTTTTTGTTGCATTGATATTCCTCCTGTATTTTTACTAAATCGTTTTTTCCACAAACAGTACTTAAGCCGCACGATGCCAGCAATAGTGCTTGATGATATACGCCAAAGAGCTATCTAGTATGTAACCGATAATGCCAATGGTGAGTACCATCGCAGTAAGATGATCGTAGGACAATGTTTCACGAGCATCTGCAATGGAATAACCAAGGCCTGAAGTCACGCCGAGAAATTCTGCCGGCACCAACACAATCCATGCAACACCCAGCGCGGCGCGGATACCCGTTACAATATCAAATGAGATAGCTGGCAGAATGATCTGGGTCAACGTGTGCCAGCGTGTTGCGCCCAGGTTACGTGCAACTTTGAACCAGGCCGGATCAACCTTCGACAGGCCAGCTGCCGTCGCGAAGGCGACGGGCCATACCGATGCGATCGAGAGAAGAAAGATAATTGCCTGATCCCAGGTAAGGAATACAATGACCGCAATAGGCTCCCATGAAAGTGGGCTGATCATACGCAACAGCTGGAATGGAGAATTACTCAGTTCTCTGAACCTGCGGCTGCGACCAAGAAGGATACCGATCGGTATACCTGCTGATATCGCTATTAATAGCGCGACTCCTAAACGATAACTACTGGATTGAATGGCGCTCGGTATCGTGCCGTCAGACCAAAGATGAGGAAATGCCTTCAATGTCGGAATGGGACCGAAGTCAGCAAAATTAGTTGTGTCCGGGTTTATATAGAGTAGATACCCTCCTAACCACCAGAAAGCAAAAAGGATGCCCAGGCCCGCAAACCAGTTAAATACTCGTTTACCTCTTCTTATCATTGCGCTGTTGTCCTGCATTACCTCCGTAGGAGCAGCCACCACCTGGGTGGCTACCTCGTCTACTTCATCTGTGGAGTTTGCTTTCAAACCTCAAACAACTCTTCACGGGTGTATGGATCACCTGATTGAGGAACACTCGAGTCATTTTTCCATTTAGGGTTTGCTTCAAGTGCCTTTTTCACAAACTCATAATTAACCAGATCCTCTGCAACATGTTCAGGGGTCAGTTTATCCAGGAAGGCTGTGTCGCCTGTCAGCACTGATTCTTTTAAATACTGCACATTCAGTTTAGTTGCTGACGGGTATGGCCAGGCCTGGAAGTTAATACGATCCTGTCCCCATTCTTTGTGTTGAATTGCATGAGGATTGTTATAGTAAGCAGGGTCATAATAGGTCATTGCGCGCTTAACCACTTCTTTCGGGAATGGGTAGTATTTCTGACCATCACGAGAGAGTACTTCGGACATCTTTTCCCTGTTCTCGCTAAGATAAATCTGCGCTTCAATAACTGCATTGTGTACACCTTGCGCCCAGGCCGCACGATCAGGATCCGTCGTGTCTTCCTCATGCATAGCTACTATACAACAAGGGTGTCCTTTCCAGACATCACCGGTGAAGCGCAGAATTTTACCTCCAGCCTTGACCTCACCCAGCGCGGCGAAGGGCTCTGCCACGCAATAGGCGTCAATAGTTTTCGCCGCAAGCGCGGGTGGCATAGAAGGTGGTGGCAGAACGATAATATTACACTCGTTTGGTGCAAGCTTCGCCGATTGTGGCCGAATCACCGGTGTGACCCCTGCTGCCCTCATCATTTTTTGCGAGATGATGTTATGGTTCGAATACCAGTAAGGCACGGCAAACTGCTTGCCTCCAAGATCTGCAGCAGTTTTAATGCCGGTGTCCTTGCCCACCACAGTGGCTGAACCGTTTGTATGATCCCAGGCAGTAATTTTTACCGGGAAATTTGTGTTGTAACGCATGGCGACAGGAATCGGTGCCAGTAAGTGCACGAGGTTAAAACGATGAGATGAAAATCCCTCCACCAAAGGAGACCAGCCACGGATAAGTGTGGGTCGAACGGAATCAATTCCTTCCTTCTTAAAAAAGCCCATTTCATGTGCAGTAAGCAGTGCAGCCGCATCTGTTATGGGTATGTAGCCCAGTTTAATCACTGGATCCCATTTCTTTTTTGCCGCAAAGCTGGGACCCGCCATCATGCCACTGCCAACTGCTGCTGCTGTAGCTGCACTTATCTTCAGAAAGTCGCGACGATCAAAACCAGACCCTAATACATCTCTAAAAAGTGGGTCAGTTTGTACTACCAAATCTGGATCTTGTACTCCGTCGCCATGCTTATGGTAAATCTTTTTCATGTCGCTCATGTCACTACCTCATTTCTGGTTAATTAAGTCTGAACATCAGGTTCAAACATACGTTAGGTGGTACTGGTCTCGTTCAGGCAATCGCCTCATTTTTACTTTCCATGCTGTAAGGATCGACGATGATGAGATTGGTGATTTGTCCTTTATTCATTTCGCATCCTCTATATAGTAGTAATTAATAACTCTGATGGTGTTTCTTCTGGTGAGTGTGCAGCATCGTGGAAGATTTGCATAAGGTCCTTACGTTTGGTCCGCACAGCCGGGTCATTGCGTTCGCGTGGATCAGGAAGATCAACCCGAATATCGTGCATAATCTTGCCTGGTGCTCCAGCCATGATCAGTGCACGGTCGGCCATCAATACCGCCTCGTCAATATCATGGGTGACCATCACCAGGTTGATACCCAGTTCCTTTGATATCTCACGCACATCGTGCTGCAGAGATGAACGGGTAAATGCGTCAAGGGCAGAAAAAGGTTCATCCAGAAGCAACAATTCGGGTTCCATCACCAACGAACGGGCAAGCGCAACACGCTGCTGCTGGCCACCCGACAGGTCCTGGGTGTTTTTATCTGCATACTCTTCAAGATGCACAAGACCCAGCGCATAATCGACGCGCTCACGTATTTTCTTTTCTGGCCAACTGGCAAATTTGAGACCAATACCAACATTTTTTCTTACTGTCATCCAGGGAAAGAGATGCGGTGCCTGGAACATCATTACCCAGCGTGGGGATGTTCCTTCCACTTTCTTACCATCAAGTTTCACCGAACCGCCTGTAGGATCCAGCAGACCGGCAAGAATATGCAGAAGTGTCGATTTTCCACAACCGGAGCGGCCGATGATTACCAGCGACTCACCGGGATCTGCCTGAACGTTCACACTCTCGAATGTTAACGGGCTACTGGGGGTGTAACGGTGGGTGAGATTATCAATCTCTATATTTACGCCGCGAATACCCATCTCAATATTTTCCTGCCATAGTTAGTTCAGTAGATATTCCATCGATACATCCATTTGACCACTCAAGGTCCTCTACCAAGCCGTTGGGTAACAAAGGTAATCCGGCTCGTGACGGGTTGTCACTACCGCATGAGGACTGCAAAAATTTAATTGTCATGAATCGTCAATCCCTACATTTAGTATTATCGAGTGTCCGTATCGTTGTGCTAATCGTCGTAGCCGATATTTAGCCGCTTGTCGACATTCTTCATTTTCTTCGCCAATTCATTCTCATCGATCAAACCGCGGCGAATCATTGAATGTGCCAGCGCCAATAATTGTCTTTCAGGAAATGGCACATCGGCATAATGCTCATCGACAAGCTTGTCCTCTTCCCAGCGACGTTCATTTGAATCAATCTTTTTATCATCTGCCATTACTGGTTTGCGCTCATCCTTGGGTAAGCAGATATTAAAAGGAGCCCAATAACCGCCGGCGAGTGCATCACAAGTGCTCTCCAGACTGATTCTCCATGGCGGGTCAGGGTTCTCCACACCATATTCTTCACTTAGATCGTCCCATACTCTCCCCTCCTGCTTGATTTTCTCAAGCAGGTTTATTGGTGACGAATCCAGCTCTTTGCTCGACATCTCCTCGTCCAGCTCAATGTAACCTGGGTTAACTTCAGTCATAATGTCTCCTGCTTGGCTCAATGCTTATATGGATTGATAGCCTTGCGCACGGGTCGCTTGGCATTATTTGTTACACCCGGTTTCGGAACAGCCACACCAATCAGGCAATCGCGAGTGACAATTTCTGCCAGTTGATCTTCCGTCCAGCCCTCTGTGCCTTCTGGTCGCACTGGCAACACGATCATGCGGGATTTCTGGTTTGAATCGACAACCCTGATCTCGACATCTTCAGGCAGCTGCAGACCAAACTCTGCCAGTACCTGCCGTGGCCAGCGTACAATGCGACGGCGATAATTTGGAGTCCGGTACCACTCAGGTGATTGACCCAGTATCGGCCGCGGATAGCATGAACATAAGGTACATACAACAACGTGCTTCAATGTCGGAGTATCTTCCATGACACGCAAGTTGCAGTAATCACTTGGCGTACCGAACTTCGTCGGCATGGTATTTACCCAGTCAATATTGACGTCCAGACTTGCCTTGACACCATCTTCGACGCAAAGCTTCTTGTATTCCGGATCGAGCCAGGCCTTGGCAACAAGGCGCGCCGCCGGTGCCGGGCCAAGTGTGTGCATATAATCTGTCCACTGGTTGTGATCTTCCTGGGTAAAAAGACCTTTCTCAATAGCAAGTTCACGTACAGCGATTTCCAGTACTTCGAATTCACTTACTTCATCTACCATCGGAGCGGGTGGATGGATGTGTTCATGTTCATGATCGTGATCATCTGACATATTGTTTTCCTCTATATCTAATTCTGTTTGGTGCGTTCTACATAACCCGTGAAGGGATTAGCACGCCTCTAAATAATGTTCTGGAATCTCGGTTTCTACCGTGTCGCTGGAGAAAGTATCAGGATAGTCAGGCCACAGTTCTTTCATGTCGAAAACTACGCTATAAAACCACTCGACATTTTCAGTGTTGTCCCACGATTCGTCTTCTGCAGGTGGGCTTTCATAGACCAGTTCGGTGACAGTTGCCTGAGCACCTCTTGTATACCCCTGTGTACGGGTATAAAACAGGTCAGGCAGATCTTTTATTCGAACCCTGTCGCCAACCTTGAACATGGCTTCAGGTGCTTCGCCTTTGAAACATTGCGGATCACCAATGCCGCTGGCCTTTTTGACATGATGTTCTCTATCGTAATGTGGTTTACTCATAACGTTTTCTCACCTCCGCAACTTTTTCCTGTAATTCAGTCGCCGTGATAAACTGTTTGTCGACAAGAATCTTTGCCGCTGTCAACAGCCAACGACCGTAATACGGCAAGCCCAGGTATATCGTTTGGCCAACTTCAACATTCTGCCGGCGACGCCGCTCTTCAGCATTCCAGACACCACGCCAGGCCAGGACTTCGCAGGTCACAAAAGTGTTGTGCTCCCACACTTCTTCTTCTTTTTCTTCCAAAGTAATGGATATATCAGCCTCACCGCCGATATCATGCGCGGACCGTGTATAAGCCCTGAAGTGGGCGTTATCGATCATATCGGGAGAGGGTGCGTGCGTCTGCTCATGCAGTGCCGGCTGTAACTGGCCGACAATATTGAGATGCCGCATCACTTTCTGTCTTACTGGTGGTAACATAGTCACGGACTCCTTCGTTAAATTTATAATAATGACGAACAGTCTTTTTCTTTCTATTTAAGCTACATAAGCATATTAAGCATTTACTAATAAACTTAACTTATAGGCTGCTCAATTAACTTGATTACAGTCTAAAGATGTGATGAGTTATTAGTCCAAGACTTTGTAATTATCAACCTCATAGGATTTATCTATGGAAAGAAGAGACATCTTCCCCCGTTCACTGCAGTATCTTATTGCAATCGCTGAGTATGGCAGCTATACCCGGGCGGCCGAGGCACTGTATGTTTCACAACCTACTTTATCTCAACAAATCAAGCAGCTAGAGGAGACTCTTAAGTCACCACTTCTGGATAGATCCGGGCGTACAGTGAGACTGACTGATGCTGGCAAAGTCTACCTGCAGCATGCCCGTCGGGCATGGGGTGAACTGGATGCGGGAACCCGCGCCATTCATGATGTATTGAATCTTAGCCGCGGGTCACTGCGCCTGGGATGGACACCAATCACTGATCACCTGACCTGCTGCCTGTTGGAGAACTTCAACAGCCGCTATCCCGGTATTACCCTGAGTACGCATGAAATGCCCGCAGACGATATAGAAGTTGCGGTAGCAGAAGACCGTATTGATGTCGGCATTGCATTTAGTAAGCGAGTTTCGTCAGAAGCACGAGCAAGTGGGATTGAGACCCGTATGCTATTTGAAGAATCACTCTGCCTGGCTGTCGGCAACGCCCACCCACGCGCAGGGCAGAAAGAAAGAGTGAGTGCAAAGGAGTTTGAGAAGGAATCGCTGGTTTTACTTAATTCCGACTTTGCCTTACGACGCATTGTTGATCAGTACACTAGCAAGAACAATATTTCGCCACGTATCGCTATCGAAACCGATTCACTCAGCGTGATAATTGAATTGATCCAGGCCGGCCCACTGGCAACCATTCTACCTAAAAGCATTATTCGCACCCAATGCGGACTTTATCCGATAGTATTGGCACCTGTGTTCCCGAATAAGGAAATCACACTGATAAGCCGAAAAGGAGGTTACAAAAGTCCCGCCTGTGAAACTTTCATCGGGCTGGCTACCGAATGGTCCAAGCGAAGACTTGAAGAAACCCCTCTTCGAAAGAAGAAACCTTGCCCCCTGGCAGAGGGTTATCATGAGGATAACCTGTTCATCACATAGTGAAGAGGCAGAAAACAGACCCACGACAGTATGGGTCGGCAGACACAACCTCCTGATTGTAAACTTAGTCTATTGAATTACTCAGCAGCAGGCGCCTCTTTGGCTACTCCTTCCAGAGCACGAGGCACAGGCCCGCCTGTGACCCAGTCAAGCAGCTCAACCGTGTGGACTACCGGCAGCCCGGTGCCAGAGCCAATTTGTATCATGCAACCGATATTGCCCGCAGCGATCGCATCCGGTGCGCCCTGCTCCAGTGCCTTGACCTTACGCTCTTTCAACTGTGCCGAGATTCCAGGCTGCAACAGGTTATAGGTTCCTGCAGAACCACAACAGGTATGTGAGTCCCTGGGTTCAAGAACGGTGAAACCCGCTGTTTTGAGCAGCTTCTTTGGGGCAAACCTGATACGCTGACCATATTGCAGTGAACAGGTGGCATGGTATGCCACGCGCATAGCCGGTTTCAGCTTCTTATCCAGATCGATCTTCGACAGAAACTCGGAAATATCTCTAGCCAGCCCTGATATCTTCGCAGCTTCTTCTGCCAACGCTTCATTTTGAAACATGTGGCCATATTCCTTTATCACAGTGCCACAACCGCTTGTATTTATAACGATTGCATCCAGCCCTGCACCATTCACTTCTTTCATCCAGGCATAGATATTTCGTGCGGCTGCGACACGACTCTCCTTTGCTTTGCCCATATGATAGGTCAGTGCGCCACAACAGGCGGCATCCTGTGCGATGACAACTTCACAACCATGACGGCGCAGTATTCGGATTGTTGCATCATTGATGTCCGTGTTCAGTGCTTTTTGTGCACAACCTGTCATCAGCGCCACGCGTTGTTTTCGTTCACCGATGGCCGGAAACACCTGTGCATTGTCATTTGGGCTTGGCGGCGGCAACTTATCCGGCACGAACTGCATCATATCGCGGACTTTGCCCGGCATGGCGAAGGTCAGGGGTTTCGCCAGCTGGGCCCCGCGCATTAACAGACGAAACCGATCAGGATATGGCAGAACTTTTGCCAACGTCCAGCGCTGCAGTCGTTCATTTAGAGACCGTGGATAGTTTTCCTCGATATATTCACGGGCATGATCCACCAGGCGCATATAATTTACAAATGAAGGACAGGTCGACATGCATGCCAGGCATGACATACAACGGTCTATGTTCTTGACTGTTATTTCATCCGGTCTTCCGCCCTGCTCGATCATCTCTTTAATCTGCTTTATGCGCCCACGCGATGTTTCATTTTCATCACCGGTGATTTGATACGTCGGGCAGATATCCAGGCAATAACCACATTGCAAACACCGGGTCAGTGCATCATCGACATCGGCCATGCCAGGTGCTTTTAATTGTTCAGGGGTGAAGTTTGTATACATCAGGCTATCTCATTGGTTCGGTGTTGTGGATGTTATTCGAGTCAGTGTTGTCGTGCAATTGTGCTTTTAGCCATCGCTGCAGACGCATCATCCACATACAGGAAAGATGTTTCCAGCGTGTTCTCAGTAAGTTACATGCCTATACTGAAAAATGCTCTCTAGCTCTATAGTTAACCCCTATGAGGCTGATAAGAACAAACTCTTGGATTCGCGAGGCACCCTCTCTCTAGACTACATCAGGTCAATTTAATGACCTATATATATAATTTATTAAATGTGTAGTTTCATTCAACTCTAAGTACAGCTTAATACGCAATATTTTATTACTGAAGAAAGTGAAATTTTTTACATCTAACAATCCAATATTATTGATTACTACTAGATCGAGGATACGAAATGAACAAAGAACAGATGACCGATCTCATCATCGCGTCAAAAAAATCCAAAGGGCTTACCTGGGAAGGCATTGCCAGTCAGATGGGCATGGGTGCCACCTGGGTAACATCAGCCTGCTTCGGGATGAACAGCACATCTGAGGAAGTCGCAAAACGCCTGTGCGGAATTCTTGACCTCGATGATGATGTTGCTGTGGCACTGCAGGAATTTCCACACAAGGCATGGGACAAGACAATTCCACAGGACCCCGTCGTCTATCGACTGTATGAAATTGTCGGCGTATATGGCGATACGATCAAAGAAATCATTGGTGAAAAATTTGGCGATGGAATTATGAGCGCCATCGACTTTTCAATGGATATTGAAAAACAGGAAGATCCTAAGGGTGATCGCGTTGTCATCACGCTTAATGGAAAGTTTTTAGGTTATAGTTCCTGGTAATAACTGTTTCCATATTTGTTAGTGCAGACAAAACTCTCTACGTTTTATAACGTAGAGAACATTGTACTGCAATTTGCCGTCCTCAGCTGAGGTGGCGACTGTTACTGTTCACTAATGGCCCTACACCTACAATAGTCAGGGCGATTATTCTTTTTCATGAACCAAACTACTGGAATACGAATTTATGCAAAGTATTCAGCAGGCACTGGTTTCCTTTTTTGAACAAGTGGCTGATAAAAATAATTCACTGTTTACAAATTTAAAGCAGGTACAGGATTTTACTGTAGATCAATACTGCTGGTCATTTACCTTGCCGAGTCTGCATGCTTATCTTCAACATCAGGATGACATGTTTAGCGGCATCGAATACAGACAGTTTCGACAGCTAATCTTTAACAGCCCTATCAATCAGGCCGTCAAACTACATGGTGCTGAAATTACCATTGCTGAGAACCGTGGCAAGGTAGATAAGTCGACTTATGCAATGGTCTGGCCATCGGAGAATAAGGAACCACCTCGTACCTAATCTGGTTTCTTAATAGTAGCTGGGGGTATCAAGTTGAATTACGTCTCGAAAGGCTTTTACTCCGTAGTATCATCAGTGCGCTTTTGCCTGTAGTTGTCCAGATAGCGCATAACAGCATAAGAAGTAGCAAAGCCAATCATGATGGAAAGTGTCATCAATATGGCGTTAGGAATGTCGATATCCGCACCGGTATCTGTATCTATGCCAAAAACCATGCCCAGTAAGGGTATGGTGAAATATGATAATAATACACCGCCAAACAGAAATATACGTAACGGCCTGTTGCCTACTGAAAGCACATTAACCAGCTTGTCTATCAATCCTTTTATCATTACCTGTTTATTCGTGATTGCTCAATTGCTGCGGTCGTCTCATCAAGTTTGAATCCGTATCTCATAATGACATACCTGTCCGTGCTCTGGCTAATATCTGCGAAGCATGAAGTTAATTTTACTCCGCGAGATCCAGTACCTGACTCAAACTAATACTTGAAGAAATATGACCTGAACCACTGTGATGTTTTACAAATTGTACTCATTGGTATAGTCTTTACC